>NZ_JBHFHK010000022.1:0-32770 GCF_041928215.1 Hubeiibacter jixunmingi
GGTGCGCTCAGAGAGATTCGAACTCCCGACCCCTTAGTTCGTAGCCAAGTGCTCTATCCAGCTGAGCTATGAGCGCAAAATGTGACAGATGAGATATATGTAAAATTGGTGCGCTCAGAGAGATTCGAACTCCCGACCCCTTAGTTCGTAGCCAAGTGCTCTATCCAGCTGAGCTATGAGCGCATTTCAGTTACATATCACTTTGTCAAGTTCGTGGCGGTGAGAGAGGGATTCGAACCCTCGGTGAGGCTATAAACCCCACACTTCCTTAGCAGGGAAGCACCTTCGGCCACTCGGACATCTCACCGTAACGTGGTGAGCATATTATATATATTTACTTCATTAGTCAAATACATTTTAGGATTTTTTTCGTTATTTGCGTTTAATTTCCTATTTTTTGTGCAATACAGATTGTTTGTGCTTATTTTTGATCTTTATTGACTGCCGTAACGCATTTTTGTGTCAATATTTGATTCAATATTTAACGATAATCGTATGACAGCATCATTATTTTCGTTCACTTTTGTGTTATCACTTTGATAATCAATACAAAGTGTCACATCATTTTTAAAAATCTTGTGTTACACTGACACAGAAACATTTTATAAAGAGTATCTAAACAATGAGTAAATCTAAGCAAAACGGTCAAGCATGGAACGATCCCGAAGCGTTAAATGAAGCACAACGTTATGAGAACCCGATTCCAAGCCGTACCCTCATCGCATCAGTGGTCGAAAAAGCTGAACAAGGTCTAAGCTATAATGATGCGGTTGCACATTTTCAATTGGTTGATGAAAATGATCTCGAAGCCCTACGCCGTCGTCTCAATGCCATGGTGCGTGATGGGCAACTTAGTCGTATTGGACAAAATTATCGCCTAAGCAATGACGAGCAAGAGTTTGATGCAGTCGTTGAGATTAATCAAAAAGGCTTTGGTTTTGCGGTCATTGCTGATCATGAAGATTTTTTATTGCCAGAACGTGAATTACGATTGGTTTTCAATGGTGATCGCATTAAGGTGAAAAGTGCCAGTGTCGATCGTCGTGGACGTATTCAAGGCTATATCAGCGAAGTAACACAACGCCAAGTCAAAGAATTGATTGGTATTGTTGCTGAACATGAAGAAGAATTTTATGTACAACCAAATGGCATTAACCAACATCAACCTATCACTTTAGAAAAACAATTGGTCGAACATGCTGGTTTAAAAGTGGGCGATCATGTGCATATTGCCATTGACGATTATCCAACGCGTGATGAATTCGCCACAGGTCACGTGGTGCAAGCGATGGCAGAAAAAGCCGATACCGAAGTGATTATTCCTGCGACGATTTTGGAATATGGTTTGCCATACGAATTTCCAGAAGAAGTGGTTGCCGAGGCTGAAAAATTTAAAGAGCCAACTGCTCGTGACCGCAAAGACCGTATTGATTTGCGAGATTTGCCATTAGTCACCATTGATGGCGAAGATGCCCGTGACTTTGATGATGCCGTCTATGCAGAAAAACGTCCAGGTGGTGGCTATCGTGTGGTGGTTGCGATTGCCGATGTCAGCCACTATGTCAAACTAGGCAAGCCTTTGGACGATGAAGCCCAAGAGCGTGGTACATCGGTGTATTTCCCACATTTTGTTTTGCCGATGTTGCCTGAAGCTTTGTCGAATGGTTTATGCTCGCTGAATCCGCATGTAGATCGTTTGTGTATGGTTTGTGATTTGGCCTTATCTCGTGCAGGCAAAGTGACTAAGTATGAATTTTATCCATCCGTAATGCATTCCAAAGCACGTTTGACCTATAACCAAGTGGCAGATTATTTGGGTGGAAATAGCTCAGCTCTACCGCAACATGAAGATGCCAATCAACAAAAAGCCATTGAAAAATCCATCAATACGCTGAATCAGCTTTACCACACCTTATTAGAATTACGTCAGCAACGTCATGCGATGGAATTTGAAACGGTCGAAACCTATATGACTTTTGATGATAAAGGTGCGATTCAAACCATTTTGCCACGTACTCGTAATGATGCCCATCGTTTGATTGAAGAATGTATGTTGTTGGCAAATACGGCATCAGCCGATTATGCACTCAAAAATGAGATTCCAATTTTGTATCGTGTGCATGAAGCCCCAGAATTTAGCCGTATTCAAAAAGTGCGTGACTATGTCAAACTGCTCGGTTTTTCTTTCCCAGAACAGCCAACCCAAGCCGATTATCAAGCCATTATTGATGCCACCAAAGACCGTGTTGATGCCACAAGTATTCATGCAGTATTGTTACGCTCGATGATGCAAGCCTATTACAGTCCAAAAAATGCAGGACATTATGGCTTGGCTTATGATGCTTATACGCATTTTACTTCGCCAATTCGTCGTTATCCTGACCTATTATTGCATCGTGCCATCAAAGCCAAATTGTTAGAAAAGCCGTATCCAATTGATGGACAAGCACTAGAACAAGCAGGCGAGCATTTTTCACAAACCGAACGCCGTGCCGATGAAGCCTCTCGCAGTGTCACCAGTTGGTTAAAATGCCATTATATGCAACAGCATTTGGGCGAAGAGTTTGATGGTGTGATTACCGCTGTGACTGACTTTGGTTTGTTCGTTACCTTAAGCGATTTGTTTGTCGATGGTATGTTGCATATCAGTCAATTGGGCGAAGATTATTTTGTTTATGACAATGGTTTACAGCGTTTGACTGGACAAAATCATGGACAAATTTTTGCCCTTGGCGATAAAGTCCGTATCAAAGTCGCAGGCGTAAGTTTGGAAGAACGTAAAATTGATTTTGTCTTGGTAAAACAAATCAGCAGTGGCGGTCATGCTGTGCGTGAAAAAGCCCCACGCGCCAATAGCAATGACAGACAAGGCAAATCTCGTCCAAGCAAAAATCCATCTGCTGAGCGTACGCAAGCGGTTGGCGAAAGCAATCAAGCAAAAGTCGCCAATACGCCAAATAGCAAGCCAAAAGCCAAGTCTAATGCGGTACAACAGCAAGCTTTAGCTACGCAACAACACGTTGCCGAAGCGTCAAGTAAAAAAGCCAAAGCTCAAAAATCAGTGACTGCTCAAGCTGATACACAATCTGTTCATACAAAACCAAATGATGAGCAAGCTGTAACAAAGCCTGTGTCGAAAACGGTTGAGCCATCAGCGGAAAAACGCACTGTGTCAGCAGAAAATACCAGTGACAACGTCTCTAAAGCTGAGAAAAAGCCTAAAGACAAGGCAAAAGACAAAAAGTCCAAGTCAGATAAAGCCAAAAAAGGCAAAGACGAGAAATCGAAGCATGACTCAAAGCCAAAAGATAAAGCCAAAGACAAGCTGAAATCAAAAGGCAAAGATGAAAAAGCCAAGAAATCACAAGATAAGCCCAAGCGTAAAAAGTCAAAAAAATCCAATGCAAAACGTCGTGCAGAAGATTGATTCATCAATCTCTTGTGAAATAAAGATTTTTTAAACTTAGTAAAAAAGAAGAAAGCATTTTCTTCTTTTTTTTGTTTCATATAAAGTGGATTTATTTTAAAGTCGTATGGATAGTACCAAAATGCTATGATTTATGATGTCAGCATTTTGGCTAATTTATTTAAAATTAAAGGGAGTAACACCATGAAAAAATTGATGATATTAGCAAGTGTTTTATTAATGACTGGCTGTATTAGCGAGAGAGGTTTCCAGCCACCACCTGATGCTTGGGAATATTTTTATAAACAAAAAAAGGGAGACGTGTCATTTGAAATTGTGAAAAATGATATGCTGGCTTGCGGATTTGAAAGTCCTAATACTGGCTATATTTCATCAAACGACAAGCAAGATACACAATACATTAAGGCTATGTTATGTATGGAAGAAAAAAATTATCAAAACTCTTCTATACAACAATCAACTGTATGTTTACATCCATTGTATCAAACCAAACCTGCCTGCCAAAACCGTCAAAAGAAATAGCATTCAACCGAAATCTAAGGAAATCGCACCATGAAAAAATTGATGATATTAGCAAGCGTTTTGTTAATGACTGGCTGTATTAGTGAGAGAGATTTTCAGCCACCGCCTAAAGGTTATGAAGTATTCCAAGGCTATCACGTTCGTAATGATGAAATCATTAAGCAGGATATGCGAGCGTGTGGTTTTCCTGATGTAAATAACGAAGCTGAATATTTTAATACTAATAAAAATGAGTACGTAAAATCAGTGATGTGTATGGTACAAAAAGGATATAAAGATCCTGCCGTAGGAAAAGGTATCTGTAGTGTTTATTCTTTGAAAAATACCGAAGCATGCCAAAACCGTCAAAAGCATCAGTGATATATTTTGAACTTGATATGCATCCTATATCCTATAAATAAATGGAGTAAAAAATGATTAAATTATTCTCAGTTGCTTTAATAGCTTTATTATCAATAGGTTGTTCGACAAGAATGGGACAGCCTTTGCAATACAGTTACGAAGGATATTATAAACATAAAATTTCAGATGTTTCTTCTGAAATCGTTAAGGCTGATATGTTGAATTGTGGATTTGAAAGTGTATTTAATAATATAAATATGCTAGTAAATAATAAGAATGATTATGTCAAATCACAACTTTGCATGGAACGAAAAGGCTATAAAGATAATTCTTTACCCCGTGGTGTTTGTTATAGATATGCAGATAGCCAAGCTTGTAAGTTAAATTAATTAGATTTAGGGTATATGAATATATGTCCTAATTTTTATTGCTTTGAAAATATTTAACCGATGAAAAGCATTGAAAATTTTCTATTTACCAAATCCAACTTGCTATTTGCCTACTTTTGGCGATAATTGATTTTATTTGCATTTTACGAGTTTTTTTATGAAATTGCGTCACTTTTTAGGCGGTACCGCACTTGCCATTTCTACTGTATTTATCGCCCCTGCTTATGCCAACACCCCTGCCCTACAGCAATTATTAAACAGCAAATACCCTGATATGCCGATTAAAGTCACCGCAGAAACACCGATGCAAGGCGTATATGAATTACAACTGGATGATGGAAGCTTGGTCTATACCGACAGCAAAGCCGATTATTTTATGGTGGGTAATTTGGTCGATTTTAAAAATCAAATCAATCTCACCCAACAACGTGAACAAGAACTCAATAAAGTCGATGTCAAACAACTACCATTAAATCAAGCAGTTAAAACCGTAAAAGGCAATGGCAAACATACGCTATATATTTTTACCGATCCTGATTGTCCTTATTGCAAACAATTAGAAAAAGAATTGGCAAAAATGAACAATCTAACCATTTACACATTCTTATACCCGATTAAAGACCAACACCACACCACCAAAACCCAAATCGCTGAAAAAGTATGGTGCTCTAGCAATCCAAGCAAAGCATGGGCTGACTTTATGTTGAATGGCACTGTACCGACTGCCAATGCCAATTGTGATAACCCAATCAGCAAAAATCTTGCTTTAGGCAATCAGTTAAAAGTCACGGGCACACCAACCATTATTTTACAAGACGGTCGCCGTATTGCGGGGGCAATGCCTGCCGAGCAATTGCAGAAAGTATTAGATGGTAGTAAAAGCAATTAAATCGTAAAATCGTGCTTTGCAGATGATTATCTAAAATCATTCAGCAAAGCATATAAATAACTTTCTTTTATTTTTTAATAAAACATTATGCCTGAATTACCCGAAGTCGAAACCACCAAAGCCAGCCTCTTGCCATTGCTCGGACAACAAGTCACAGCCGTCACCGTACACCAAGCCAGTTTGCGTTGGGCTGTGCCTGATGATTTAAATCTATTAATTGGTAAAACTTTAACCGATTTACAACGTCGCTCTAAATATATTATTGCCGATTTTTCTGGGCAAAAGATGCTATGGCATCTGGGTATGTCGGGTAGTTTTCGCATTTGTAAAGCCAATAGCGAATTACGCAAGCATGACCATGTGATTTTTCATTTTGGCGATGGCGAAGATGATTTGCAATTACGTTATCATGACCCAAGACGTTTTGGCTGTTTGTTATGGTTAGATGAACAGCATCAAAAGAAATTGATTGATACCTTAGGACCTGAGCCATTAAGCGATGATTTTAATGCCGATTATTTGATAGAAAAATTAAAAAATAAAAATACTGCCATCAAAGTCGCTCTTATGGACAATCATATTGTTGTTGGTGTGGGTAATATTTATGCAACAGAAAGCCTATTTAAAGTCGGTATTCACCCTGCCCGTCCTGCCAAGTCTTTAACGAAAAAAGAAATTATTGCTTTGGTAGCAGAAGTAAAATTGATTTTACAACAAGCGATTCAATTGGGCGGTTCAACGCTACGGGATTTTGTTAATGCTGTGGGGGAAAATGGTTATTTTCAACAAACTTTATTGGCGTATGGACGTGCTGGTGAAATGTGCGTCAATTGCGAAACGACATTAGAAAATATCAAATTGGGACAGCGTGCCAGTGTATTTTGTCCTGAATGTCAGCCGATAAAAGTCAAAAAACGCTAATTGTTATTTTAAAATTAGATAAAAAATAAACCCCGTGATTACTCAACGGGGTTTATCTTTAATGTATTGCTACACTAATATTTGCTAATTAAGCATTAACATCACGGTCAACAAGCTCAACGTAAGCCATCGGTGCTGCATCACCAGCACGGAAGCCCGCTTTAAGAACTCGTAAGTAACCGCCGTTACGCTCTTTATAGCGTGGGCCAAGTACAGTAAATAACTTGCCCACTGTAGCTGCACTACGAGTACGAGCAAATGCCAAACGGCGGTTTGCTACTGTATCGTGTTTAGCCAAAGTGATTAGAGGCTCAGCAACACGGCGAAGTTCTTTCGCTTTCGGAAGGGTTGTCTTGATTAACTCATGCTCTACAAGTGCATTCGTTAAGTTTTGGAACAACGCCTTACGATGGCTGCTAGTACGGCCTAATTTCACACCACTATTACGATGACGCATGGGAAATAGTCCTACAATTAACGGCTACGATAGGCAAAACGATCGTCCATACGTAAACTAGCTGGTGGCCAGTTTTCTAAACGCATGCCGAGTTGTAAGCCTTTTGAAGCCAACACATCTTTAATCTCAGTCAACGATTTTTTACCTAAGTTAGGCGTTTTTAATAGCTCAACTTCGGTACGTTGGATAAGATCACCAATGTAGTAAATATTTTCTGCTTTCAAACAGTTCGCTGAACGAACAGTAAGCTCTAAATCATCCACTGGACGAAGTAAGATTGGATCTACTTCTTCACGTGGCTCTTGTGCAACAGGTGCTTGATCTTTTTGCAAATCAACAAAAATCGCGATTTGTTGTTGCAAGATAGTCGCAGCCTTACGAATTGCTTCTTCAGGATCTACAGTACCATTGGTTTCAAGATCAATAACAAGCTTGTCCAAATCTGTACGCTGTTCTACACGAGCATTTTCTACTGTGTAAGATACACGTTTAATTGGACTGTAGCTTGCATCAAGTTGCAAGCGACCGACAGGACGTGTCTCACCTTCAGGGAAACGAGAATCCGAGGTCTCATAACCACGACCTTGAGCGACTTTCAAACGCATTTTTAAATGACCGTTTGCACTCAAAGTACCAATTAAATGCTCTGGATTTACAATTTCAACATTATGCGGCAAGCTTAAATCAGCAGCAGTGATTTCACCAGCGCCTTGCTTGTCCAATGTCAAATATGCTTCGTTTTGATCGAACAGTTTGATCGACAATCCTTTCAGATTCAGCAAGAGCTCGACGATGTCCTGCTGCAAGCCTTCTAAAGTGCTATATTCATGCTCAACGCCTTCAATCTCTACTTCAACCACGGCAGCGCCTGGCAAAGAAGACAACAGAATGCGACGCAAAGCATTACCTAGCGTGTGACCGAAGCCACGCTCTAAAGGCTCAAGAATTACTTTTGCCGAAGTTCCATTTACCGCTTCGACTTTAATCGCTTGCGGAGTAAGGAATTCGTTTGCAGTACGCGTCATTTGCCACCTCAAGGATTATTTAGAATACAATTCTACAATCAAGCTTTCGTTGATTTCAGCTGACAAGTCAGAACGATCTGGAGCAGACTTAAAGGTACCTTCCATCTTAGTATGGTCAACTTCGACCCAAGCTGGAATACCACGTTGTGTAGCCAATTCAATTGCATTTTTGATACGCAATTGTTGTTTAGCACCTTCATGAACTGCAATCACGTCACCCGCTTTTACTTGAATAGACGCGATGTTTACACGACGACCATTAACAGTAATAGAACGGTGGCTGACCAACTGACGAGCTTCTGCACGTGTAGAACCAAAACCCATACGATAAACAACGTTATCTAAACGGCTTTCGAGTAATTTCAACAAGTTTTCACCTGTTGCACCTTTTACGCGAGCAGCTTCTTTATAGTAATTACTAAATTGACGCTCTAAAACACCGTACATACGACGTACTTTTTGTTTTTCACGTAATTGTAGTGAATACTCAGATTGTTTTGCACCACGCACTTGACCATGTTGACCAGGCGCTTTGGCATGTTTTTTTGTCTTTACGTCAAATGGTTTGACGCCAGATTTCAACTGTAAGTCCGTCCCTTCGCGACGAGAGAGCTTGCATTTTGGACCAATATAACGAGCCATGAATGTTTCTCCTTATACGCGACGCTTTTTAGGCGGGCGGCAACCGTTGTGAGGAATTGGGGTCACATCGGTAATACTGTTAATCTTATAACCCACTGCACCTAATGCACGAACCGCAGATTCACGACCTGGACCAGGACCTTTGATAAGGACGTCCAAGTTTTTCAAACCATATTCCAAAGCTGCTTTACCAGCAACTTCAGCAGCTACCTGAGCAGCAAATGGTGTTGATTTACGTGATCCACGGAAGCCTTGTCCACCTGAAGTGGCCCAAGCCAGTGCATTACCTTGACGATCGGTAATGGTAACAATGGTGTTATTAAAAGACGCGTGAATGTGTGCAACACCTTCAGAGACGGTACGAGTGACCTTCTTGCGTGTGCGAGTATCTTTAGCCATCTTTTAGCTTCCAAAAATCTTACTTTTTAATCGGTTTGCGCGGACCCTTACGAGTACGTGCGTTAGTTTTGGTGCGTTGACCACGGACAGGCAAGCTGCGACGATGACGAAGACCGCGATAGCAGCCTAAATCCATTAAACGTTTAATGTTCATAGAAATTTCGCGACGAAGATCACCTTCGGTAGGAACCTTAGCAACTTCTGCACGAATCGCATCTAGCTGTGCGTCATCTAATTCACGAATTTTCGTCGTTGGTGCGATACCCACAGCAGCTAAAATATTTTTAGCAGTATGGCGACCGATACCAAAGATATACGTTAAAGAGATAACAGCATGCTTGTTATCCGGAATGTTTACACCGGCAATACGAGCCATTGACTTTTCTCCAACAAGGCAAAATATAGTAAAATTTGCCTTTCAAAAATCTTGAGAGGCAGATTCTACGCTATTTTACCTAATTAATCAACAGGTCTGGATTAGAAAATTAACCTTGACGCTGCTTATGACGAGGTTCCGCGCTACAAATCACACGAATTACCCCATTACGACGGATCACTTTACAGCTACCGCAAATTTTTTTCACTGAAGCTTGAACTTTCATGATAAAAACCTCTGTTTCAATTTATCCTTACGGATATTAAGTCGACTTTTTCATCAATGTTTGGTTATCGTATTGATGTGAAGTCAAGTGTGCTTGCAACTGTGCCATGAAATCCATCACAACTACAATTACAATCAGCAATGATGTACCACCTAAATGTAAGTTGCCACCAAATGAATTTTGCAAAATAAGTGGCATCAAACATACAACCATCATATAAATTGCACCAATAAAGGTCAGACGATTGAGTACATGATCCAAATAGCGTGATGTTTGCTCACCTGGACGAATACCAGGGACATAGGCACCGCTACGTTTTAAATTCTCTGCAACTTCTTTAGGGCTAAACATTAAAGCGGTATAAAAATAACAGAAGAATATAATTAAGACACCGAATATTACGAGATATAACGTGCTACCTGGTGATAATAATAATGCAAAATCCTGCAAGCCACGCTTAAAAGCATTGGCATTTGGATCTGAGCTACCTACCCACTGCCCCAAACTCGCTGGAAACAATAACAATGAGCTGGCAAAAATTGCAGGAATAACACCTGCCATATTGATTTTCAAAGGTAAATGTGTCTGTTGTGCAGAGAAAATACGACGCCCTTGTTGACGCTGTGCATAATTCACAGGAACACGACGTTGTGCTTTTTCAATATAAACAATCGCTGCCATTACAGCCAGAGTAAGCACACCAAATACAAATATTTTAATGATATCAACATTATCAGCTGAGAGTGCCTGAACCACTAAATTTGGTAAAGTTGCAACGATACCTGCAAAGATAATCATTGAAATACCATTACCTACACCACGTTCAGTGATTTGTTCACCCAACCACATCAAGAACATCGTTCCAGCTAACAACGAAGTTAACGCCGGAATAAAGAATGCCATGCCTGTAGTCACAGTAATACCTTGACTAATCAGACCAGCACACATACCTGCAGCTTGAACGAATCCAAGCAATAAAGTACCTTGACGAGTATACTGATTAATTTTACGTCGCCCTTGCTCACCTTCGTTCTTCAATGCCTCTAATGACGGCACAATGGCCGTCATCAGTTGCACAATAATAGAAGCAGAGATATAGGGCATGATGCCTAACGCAAAGATAGACATCCGCTCTAATGCACCACCCGAAAACATATTAAATAGCCCAACAAATGTTTGACTATTTTGTTGAAAGAACTGGGCAAGTGCAGCATTATCAATACCAGGGACTGGAATATGCGCTCCTAGACGAAATACCAATAATGCTCCAAATAAGAACATTAAGCGGTGAATAATGTCACGATACTTGCCATAAAAAGATTGTCTTTTTTGAACATGTACATGACTAGTTGAGTCAGGAGACATAGCCACAGAGATTACCCCTCGATTTTACCGCCAGCGGCTTCGATTGCAGCTTTAGCACCTTTAGTCACAGCAACACCCTGCACTGTATAAGCACGAGCAGCGTCACCAGACAAAATGATGCGAGCACGTAACATATTTTTACGTACAATATTCGCAACTTTCAAAGTCTCTAGGCTAACGACATCACCTTCAACTTTATTTAATTCAGATAAGCGAACTTCAGCAGTTGTAAGTGCCATTTGGCTAGTGAAACCAAATTTTGGTAAACGACGGTACAATGCAGTCTGACCACCCTCAAAGCCTGGACGAACGCCACCACTTTTACGAGATTTTTGACCTTTGATACCACGACCACCAGTCTTACCAACACCAGAACCGATACCACGACCTAAACGGCGATGTTCACGTTTTGCACCTTCTGCAGGTGATAGTTCATTTAAACGCAGAGTCATGGCTTATTCCTCTACACTGACCATATAGTAAACTTTATTGATCATACCACGGTTTGATGGAGTATCTTGTACTTCAACCGTATGACCAATGCGACGCAGACCTAAACCTTTCAAGCAAAGTTTGTGATTTTTCAAACGATGCGAAGATGACTTAGTCTGGGTAACTTTAATCGTTTTCATGATTGATTACCCTTGAATTTCTTCTACTGATTTGCCACGTTTCGCAGCGACTTGCTCAGGAGAAGTCATATCACGCAAGCCTTTAAAGGTTGCATTTACTACGTTTGCAGCGTTTGTAGAACCATAACATTTAGCAAGTACGTTTTGTACACCTGCTGCTTCTAAAACGGCACGCATTGCACCGCCTGCAATTACACCAGTACCTTCAGAGGCTGGCTGCATGTAAACACGGCTTGCACCGTGACGTGCATTTACAGGATGTTGTAAGGTTGTACCTTTAAGATCGACAGTGATCATGTTACGACGAGCAGCTTCGAGTGCTTTTTGAATAGCAGCTGGAACTTCACGTGCTTTACCACGACCAAAACCGACACGACCATTACCATCACCAACCACAGTTAATGCTGTGAAAGAGAAGATACGACCACCTTTTACCACTTTGGCTACACGATCAACGGCAACCAGTTTCTCAACGAAACCTTCGTTTTGTTCAACTTTTGCCATGATTAGAACTCCAAGCCGCCTTCGCGAGCAGCATCAGCCAAAGCTTTGATACGACCATGATATTTAAAACCAGAACGGTCAAATGCAACTGCTGTAACGCCAGCTGCTTTAGCGCGTTCTGCAACTAAAGCACCGACTTTCTTCGCTGCTTCAACGTTACCAGTAGCACCACTGCGTAATGTAGCGTCTAAAGTAGAAGCTTGTGCTAATACTTTGCCACCACAAGCAGAGATAACTTGTGCATAAATGTGACGCGGTGTGCGGTTTACACACAAACGAGCCGCACCCAATGCACGGATGTGCAAGCGTGTGCTTTTTGCACGACGCAAACGGGATTGTTTCTTTTCGTTCATTAGAACCTCGCGCCTTATTTCTTCTTAGCTTCTTTACGAAGGATAACTTCATCCGAATAGCGAACACCTTTACCTTTATAAGGTTCTGGAGAACGATATGCACGGATTTCTGAAGCAACTTGACCCAACAATTGTTTATCAGCAGATTTCAAAATGATTTCTGTTGCAGTTGGTGTTTCAGCAGTTACACCTGCTGGCAAAGCGTGATCGATTGGGTGAGAATAACCCAAGCTTAAATTGATCACATCGCCTTTTACAGCTGCTTTATAACCAACGCCAACCAATTGAAGTTTGCGTTCAAAACCTTCGCTAACACCTTTTACAAGGTTATTTAAAACAGCGCGAGCAGTACCAGCTTGCATCCAAGCGTCTCTCGACTCTTGGGTAGGTGCAAGTTTCAACTGGCCTTCTTCCTGTTTTAGCTCGACCAGCGCATGCAGGTTGAAAGACAAAGTACCTTTACTGCCTTTCACTTCGACCTGCCGGCCGTTCTGAGTAACTGTTACGCCTGCTGGCACAGTTACTGGGGCTTTAGCCACACGAGACATGAGGAATCACCTATTAAGAAACAAAAGCTAAAACTTCACCACCTAAACCAGCAGTACGTGCTGCACGGTCAGTCATGAGGCCTTGGCTTGTAGAAATAATTGCAATACCTAAACCTTGCTTAACGCTAGGTAGTTCATCTTTACCACGATATTGACGTAAACCTGGACGGCTTACACGCTTGATGGTTTCGATAACTGGTTTGCCTTCAAAATATTTTAAGGTCAAAGTAAGTGTAGACTTTACGCCTTCTTGCTCAACTTCAACACCTGAAATATAACCTTCTTGTTCTAACAAGTTTGCAATAGCAACTTTTAATTTAGAACTTGGCATAGAAACGTTTTCTTTCTTAGCCATTTGTGCGTTACGAACACGTGTTAGCATGTCGGCAACGGTATCTTGCATACTCATCTTTGTAGCTCCTTACCAGCTTGCCTTCACAACGCCAGGTACATCACCTTGCATTACTTTTAAGCGTAACATGTTACGGCTTAAACCGAACTTACGGAAATAACCATGCGGACGACCAGTCAAACCACAACGGTTACGTAAGCGTACAGGTGAAGCATTACGTGGCAATGCTTGTAATTTCAACATTGCGTCAAAACGCTCTTCTTCGCTTGCTTGAGTATTAGCGATAGTCGCTTTTAACTCAGCACGCTTAGCAGCGAATTTTGCAACAGTTTGTTCGCGTTTAAGTTCGCGATTAACCATACTTTTCTTAGCCATATCGACCTCTTACTTGAACGGGAAGCCGAATGCACGCATCAGTGCACGACCTTCATCATCGTTGCGAGCAGTCGTCGTAATGGTAATATCCATACCGCGGATACGATCGATTTTATCAAAATCGATTTCTGGGAATACGATTTGCTCTTTTAGACCCATTGAGTAGTTACCACGACCGTCAAATGATTTTGAAGAAAAACCACGGAAGTCACGGATACGAGGAATTGCAATCGAAATTAAACGATCCAAAAACTCATACATTTGATCACCACGAAGGGTAACTTTACAACCAATTGGCCAACCATCACGGATTTTAAAACCAGCGATAGATTTACGAGCCAAAGTTACTACTGGTTTTTGACCAGCAATAAGAGTCATATCTGCTACTGCACCATCTAACAATTTTTTGTCAGTCGCTGCTGCACCAACACCCATGTTAAGGGTGATTTTTGTAATGCGTGGAATTTGCATTACGTTTTCAAGACCTAACTCTTCTTTAAGTTTTGCCTTGATTTCGTCATTATAACGTGTTCTAAGTCTGGCCATTGCCTTTTCAACCTATTACTTCGCTACCGCCACTGCTTCACCATTCGATTTGTATACGCGAGTTTTCACGCCATCAATCGTTTGGTAACCAACACGGTCAGCCTTTTGGGTTGTAGCATTTAAAATTGCCACATTTGAGATATGAAGCGAAGCTTCCTGTTTTACAAGACCACCTTCGGCACCTGTAACACGGTTTGGCTTTTTATGCTTCGTAACTAAGTTAAGACCTTCCACAAGGATACGATCTTCACTTACAGACAAAACAGTACCCTGTTTGCCTTTTTCTTTACCTGCGATAACGATAACGGTATCGCCTTTTTTGATCTTAGCCATGATTGCCTCTTATAGAACTTCTGGCGCCAATGAAATGATCTTCATAAACTGTTCAGTACGAAGTTCACGTGTCACTGGTCCAAAGATACGGGTCGCAATCGGAGCTTTGTTATTGTTTAACAAAACCGCAGCATTGTCATCAAAACGGATCAAAGAACCATCTGGACGACGAATACCAAATTTTGTACGCACAACAACAGCATTCATCACGTCACCTTTTTTAACACGACCACGTGGAATTGCTTCTTTTACAGTTACTTTAATAATATCGCCAACTGAAGCATAACGACGATGCGAACCACCAAGTACTTTAATACATTGTACGCGGCGTGCACCACTGTTATCTGCTACGTCGAGCATCGTTTCGGTCTGAATCATTGCCCTACTCCAAAACCGTGCATCACCAAGCCATTCGAAAGGTGTATATCCTACCCGAATTTGGCTAATGATGCAACAAGAACCTAATTTTACTCAGCAGCAGCTTCTACAACTTCTACTAAAGTCCAAGCTTTAGTCTTAGAAATAGGGCGGCTTTCTTTGATGGTTACAATATCGCCGACTTTAGCGGTATTGTTTTCATCATGAGCATGTAGTTTCGTTGAACGGCGGATTGATTTGCCATACAACGGGTGTTGAACGCGGCGTTCGATAAGCACAACAATAGATTTCTCCATTTTGTCGCTTACGACTTTACCCGTCAAAGTGCGGACTGTTTTTTCACTCATTGTCCGTTCCCCTGTTTTTCGGTAAGGAGGGTCTTGATGCGAGCTACAGTTTTACGAGCCAAAGTCACTTCGTGAGTTTTAGCCAATTGACCTGTTGCTTGAGCCATACGAAGACGGAATTGGTTAAGCTGTTGCTCATCAAGCAAAGCTTTCAATTCTTCTACCGATTTTTCACGTAGATCTTTAGTTTTCATTACATCACCGTCCGAGTTACGATAGTGGTTTTAAACGGTAGCTTAGCAGCTGCTAAAGTGAACGCTTCACGCGCTAACTCTTCGTTTACACCTTCCATCTCGTAGAGGACTTTACCAGGTTTGATTTCACATACCCAGTATTCCACATTACCTTTACCGTTACCCATACGAACTTCTAATGGCTTTTCAGTAATTGGCTTGTCTGGGAATACACGGATATAAATCTTACCACCACGACGAACACGGCGACTAATCGTACGACGCGCTGCTTCAATCTGACGTGCAGTCATACGACCACGTTCAGTTGCTTTAAGTGCGATAGTACCGAAAGCGACAGTGTTACCACGTTGTGCTAGACCAGTGTTACGGCCTTTGTGCACTTTACGGAATTTGGTACGTTTAGGTTGCAACATGGATTATTCTCCCTTGTCTGCACGGTCACGGCGGCTACGACGCTCTTGACCTTCACCACGACCACGACCACGCTTCGCTGGACGCTCTTCTTTTGGTGCTGGGTTCATGACTTGTTTCATGCCACCCAAGATTTCACCACGGAAGATCCATACTTTTACGCCAATCGTACCGTAAGTTGTTTCTGCACGCATCGTTGCATAATCGATATCAGCACGAAGTGTATGCAATGGCACACGACCTTCACGATACCATTCAGTACGTGCAATCTCTGCACCACCTAAACGGCCTGATACTTCAACTTTGATACCTTTTGCACCAGCACGCATTGTATTTTGTACAGCACGTTTCATAGCACGACGGAACATCACACGTTTTTCTAATTGAGAAGCAATACCTTCAGCAACTAGACGTGCATCCAAGTCTGGACGGTCGATTTCATTGATACTTACTTGTACAGGTACACCCATAATTGTGCTGAGTTTACGCTGTAATTTTTCAATGTCAGCACCTTTCGCACCGATCACCACACCTGGACGTGCAGTGCTAATAATCACTTTAGCAGCACCAGTAGGGCGTTCGATAAGAATATTGCTGACCATTGCACCTTTAAGCTCTTTGAATAAAAATTCACGAACTTGTAGGTCTTTAATCAAGTATTCTGAATACTGTTTTGGATTAGCATACCAATTAGCGTTATGACGCTTCACAACACCAAGGCGGATGCCGATCGGATGGACTTTCTGACCCATATCAAACTCCTACCTTAACTGTGATGTGACAAGTACGCTTGGTGATACGGTCTGCACGACCTTTTGCACGAGGCATGATACGCTTTAAGCTCATTCCTTCGTCAACAAAAATTGTAGTCACCTTAAGGTCATCAACATCTAAGCTGTTGTTATGTTCAGCATTTGCGATTGCAGATTCTAGTGTCTTTTTCACCAAAACAGCTGCTTTCTTATTGCTGAAGTTTAAAATATCAAGTGCACGCGCAACCGATTTACCACGGATTAGATCAGCAACTAAACGTGCTTTCTGTGCCGAGATAGCGGCACCGCGTAATTTTGCAGTAACTTCCATCATCACACCTATTAACGTTTAGACTTCTTATCTACACCATGACCACGATATGTACGAGTCGGCGCAAATTCACCTAATTTATGGCCTACCATGTGTTCAGTAACGATTACTGGAACGTGGTTACGACCGTTATGTACAGAAATTGTTAGACCAACAAAGTCTGGAAGAATCATCGAACGACGAGACCAAGTTTTGATCGGCTTGCGAGAATTGCTCGAAACAGCCGCTTCAACCTTAGCGAACAAGTGCGCATCGACGAATGGACCTTTTTTCAATGAACGAGGCATTAGTCAAATTCCTTTACTTGTTACTTGACGCGACGGTCACGAATAATCATCTTAGTCGTACGCTTATTGGTACGAGTCTTGTACCCTTTCGCTTTTTGACCCCATGGGCTCACTGGTTGGATACCCTTGTTACGACCTTCACCACCACCGTGCGGGTGATCGATTGGGTTCATCGCCATACCACGAACGGTAGGACGAACGCCACGCCAGCGTGCAGCACCTGCTTTACCAAGTGAACGCAAGTTGCTTTCTTGGTTAGAAACTTCACCAATTACAGCACGGCATTCTACGTGGATTTTACGCATTTCGCCTGAACGCAAACGCACAATTGCGTATGAACCATCACGACCCAACAATTGAACTGAAGTACCAGCTGAACGAGCTAATTGCGCGCCTTTACCGATTTTTAATTCAACATTGTGTAATGTAGAACCTAATGGCATGTTACGAAGTGGTAAACAGTTACCTGGACGAATTGGTGCATCGTTACCAGATTGTACTGTATCACCTGCACGTAAACCTTTAGGTGCAATGATATAACGACGCTCGCCATCAGCATATTTTAATAATGCGATGTGAGCAGTACGGTTTGGATCGTATTCGATACGTTCAACAACCGCTGGAATACCATCTTTGTTACGTTTAAAGTCAATAATACGATACTGTTGTTTATGACCACCACCTACGTGACGCGTCGTGATGTGACCGTTATTGTTACGACCACCAGTACGTTTTTTAGCTTCAGTCAACGCTGCGAATGGACGACCCTTGTAAAGATGGTCATGAACCACTTTCTCCACAAAGCGACGTCCTGGCGACGTTGGCTTACATTTTTGAATAGGCATAATTTCCGTCCTTATTCCGCTGTCGTATTTGCGGTATCGCCCAAGTCAGCCATTTCAACATCTTGGCCAGCTTTCAGGGTGACGTATGCTTTTTTCACATCAGAACGATGTCCTAATGTACGACCAAAGCGTTTGGTTTTACCTTTAGTGATGGTTGTATTGACTTTCAACACTTCAACACCAAAAAGTTGTTCTACCGCTTTTTTAATTTCAAGTTTAGTTGCATTGATATCAACTTTAAATACTTGAACACCAGCAGTTTCGCCAAGTACCTGTGCTTTCTCAGAAAAAACAGGACCTTTTAGAATTTGATAGATACGTTCGTTGTTCATCCGAGTTCTACCTCAATTTTCTTTGCAGCAGCAACCGACATCACAACTTTATCAAATGCAACCAAACTTACAGGATTGATCGCAGTTGCATCAACCACATCAACGTGTGGAATGTTGCGTGCAGCAAGATACAAATTCTCGTCTACAGCATCTGTAACGATCAATGCACGTGTTGCATTCAATTCATTTAATTTTGCAAGCAATTCTTTAGTCTTTGGTGCAGAAACTTGTAGCTCTTCAACCAATACTAAACGATCTTGACGAACTAATTCAGCCAAAATACATTGCATCGCACCACGGTACATCTTACGGTTTACTTTTTGAGACCAATCTTGTGGACGAGCAGCAAAAGTTTTACCACCACCAACCCAGATAGGGCTACGAATAGAACCCGCACGCGCACGACCTGTACCTTTTTGACGGAATGGCTTTTTACCACCACCAGATACATCAGCACGTGATTTGTGAGCACGCGTACCTTGACGACCGCCAGCTAAGTAAGCTGTAACGACTTGGTGTACAAGTGCTTCGTTAAATTCACGACCAAAAGCTACTTCTGATAATTCAACCGCAGAGCCGGAAACAGTTTTTAAATTCACGTTATTTCCCCTCAAGCCTTGATGGTAGGACGCACAATTACGTCACCGCCAGTTGCACCTGGAATCGCACCTTTTACAACCAATACTGATTTTTCAGCATCGATAGAAACGATTTCAAGACCTTGTACTGTTACACGTTCATCACCTAAGTGACCTGGCATTTTTTTGCCTTTGAAAACGCGACCTGGAGTTTGGTTTTGACCTGTAGAACCAAGTACACGGTGAGATACAGAGTTACCATGTGTAGCATCTTGCGTACGGAAGTTCCAACGCTTAACACCACCCTGAAAACCTTTACCCTTTGATTGTCCAGTAACGTCAACAACTTGACCTACTTCAAACAAATCAACACCGATAGTACCGCCTACTTCGCGACCTTCAAGATCAGCTTCAGTAACACGGAATTCTTTCACCAAACGACCAGCAGCAACACCCGCTTTTGCAAAGTGACCTTTCTGAGCATTCGTTACGCGAGATTCGCGACGTTCGCCAGTAGTCACTTGAATAGCTTGATAACCATCAGTTTCAAGTGTTTTGATCTGTGTAATACGGTTTGGATCGACTTCGATCACTGTGACTGGCACAGAAACGCCGGCTTCTGTGAAAATGCGCGTCATACCGCACTTACGACCGACTAGACCAATAGCCATATGTTTAAACCTCTTAAAATACAGCTGATTAAATCGAATTAGGATTTAATCACCCGACAAGCCTTATCCCAATGCGATCTGAACATCAACACCCGCAGCCAAGTCCAATTTCATCAATGCATCAACAGTTTTGTCTGTTGGTTGTACGATGTCGATTAGACGCTTATAAGTGCGGATTTCGTACTGATCACGTGCATCTTTATTCACGTGTGGTGAAGTTAAAACGTTAAAACGTTCGATACGTGTTGGCATAGGAATTGGACCACATACCTGCGCACCTGTACGTTTAGCCGTTTCTACGATCTCTTGAGCTGATTGATCAATTAAACGATGATCAAAAGACTTAAGACGGATACGGATTCTCTGGTTAGACATACCAGTAAACTCCAAGCTTAAAATGTAAAGAATCACCCATGACGCACCTCATTTATCTCAAAATATTCTCGCAAGAAAACATTCCAAGACCACGAGTGTCAAGGGCAGTGAAAATCACTATGGTCGTGATCGATGCCACGACTGTAACGATACATTATCACGCATCTATGGCGGATAACGCTTTCTATCAATTGTAGAAAGTGATTAATTATACAATGCTATAATAAATAAAGCAAGGCTTAGTTGGGCTGTATAGCTTGATTTTACGTGATTTTACAAAATTTTTTTATCAAAAGAATGCTTTTATATGCAATGTCAGCTATATTATTCCGTGCAAATATCATGAAGATATTGATGCCAAATTTTGTGTTTTGGCAAGTTATTTTTTATTATTTCTTAGGATTTTAGGTGGAAGGTATGACCCATTCATTAGACACAAAACATACGGATAATATGGATTTACATATACAAACCCGATTGAGCCAACCTGTTAATAGTGTCCCTGATCATGTAAAAACGCTACAAATGCCAGTATTTCGTGCATCGACTTTTGTGTTTGATAATACTCAAGACATGATTGATGCTTATGATTGGACTCGTCCTTATAATTATAGTTATGGTACGCACGGCACGCCAACAACGTATGCTCTCGCTGATCAAATTGCCGTATTAGAAGGGGCAAAGCATTGTCTTCTCGCACCAAGTGGTTTATCCGTAATCCAATTGGTAAACAGTACATTTTTGGCGAGTGGTGACGAAGTTTGGTTGCCTGAAAATAGCTATTATCCAAATCACGAACATCTTAGTATGCTACAAGAGCGTTATGGCGTGGTACTAAAAAGCTATAATCCTGTAGATGTAGAGAGTTTTCAGCCTACTGAAAAATGTAAATTATTATGGTTAGAAGCCGCCGGTTCGGTGAGTTTGGAATTTCCCGATTTAATCGGTTTGATTAAAAAAGCCAAAGCAAAAGGCATTTTGACTGCTATTGACAGCACTTGGGGTGCAGGACTTGCCTATAATAGTTTTGATTTGGACGATGAGCATACCGCAGTGGATATTAGCGTGCATGCATTGACCAAATATCCAAGCGGTGGCGGTGATATATTAATGGGTAGTGTCTGTACTGCCGATCGTGAACTATACTTAAAAGTATTAAAAACCCATGCATTACAAGGTATTGCGGTATCGGGTGATGACTGTGCTAATATTCAGCGTAATTTGGCGAGTATGGCTTTGCGTTACCAAAAACATCATGACAATACTTTGGTATTGATTGAATATTTATCGCAATGCAAAGAGTTTTCGCGAGTATTGCATCCGAGTATTGCCAGTCATGCAGGACATGAATATTGGCAAGCGGTATGTAAAACAGGGCTTGCGGCAGGTTTGGTGAGTGTGGTTGTGGATGGTTGTAAGACGGTTGAGCAGATTCAAGCCTTTTGTAACCAATTGAATTTATTTAAATTGGGTTATAGTTGGGGTGGTGCGACCAGTTTGGTGATGTATTATCAAGTGCAACGTCAAGCGATGCAACATGAAAAGCCTGTGTATATTGTGCGATTTGTGGTTGGATTAGAGCATATTGATGATTTAATTCAAGATATTGAGCAAGCAAGAGTGGTTTTTGCTTAATTTTTTAAGTAAAAAAATGCCCTACTTTGTGAAAAGGTGGGGCTTTTTCGGGAAAATGTTTTTTTATTAATTACAACCCATCACTGATTTGTTTTAAATCATTAAAAATTATCGAAAATATATTAGGCAAACGCTGTTGAAAATATGCATCGAGTTTATCATTTGATAATTCATGATGAAAGGCTTTTGTCATTTGGTGAAATTGCTGTTCATTTAAAGGCTGTTTTAGAACAGCTTGCTGGATATAATCAATAAAAATGCTGGATATATGCACGTCTTGCATACAATGCTGGTCAAATTGTATTGCTTTAAATTCGGCTTTATCTTGATATTTTTCCAAATATTGTTCTCGGGCTTGGATAATAATTTGAGCAATCAAAGGATGATATTTTTCTGTACGTTGATAAATTTCTTTTTTGATATAAAAGCGATTAGTTGTATGATTTTCTTGTAAACCGTTTTCTTGTTGATGTAACTCGGATAATATCCCTGCCCAATCATCAATATGATGATCCATAACATCTTTATCTTTTTGTTGAATATTATCAAAGTTATTCAACAGTAAATAAATCAAAATTTGTAATAGTAAATGATAAAATTCTATCAAGATGGCATTTTTTAACGGCTTTGGATAATCAGATAGCTGCGTAAATTGCCGTTGCATAAATCCAAGTTCATTTTTTAATAAAACCTGTAACGCTTTCGATAAGTGATGAGTGCTTGGTAATGATTGAGCTTGATTAGACTTGAAAAAACTTTCCTTTAACAATAAAACGAAAGCAATCACTACAATAAAGCATAGCACCCATTCCATATCATCAACCTATTACCTATCGCTTATTATCGCTATCCAACTTTTCAAATAGACATGCATCATTTAACTTTAGCACGACATGCCACCTTGAACATGGTGTCCCCTAGCGTATTGGGTATGACCTTTTCCCATGCATCTGAAGAGGATGGCGTGGTGATAGGTTGTGTCTTAAATGTCGATTGATGGTTTTCAAAAGTTTCAACGGTATTGAGTTCATATCTTTTACGCTCACAATCATAAAAACTGTTTTCGATATGATAATTTTTTGTGTCGGCTGTACTGTTTGGCTCATCATCAAATGCTGTTTTAAACCAAACCGATCGATAGGAATTGTCTTTACTTAATCCTTGTTTTAGCCCTTGCTTTAACTCATAGCTATCAAAACTGATTTGTTTAACTCTATCGTGATCCAAATACATTTTTTCGCCTTCAAACGTATCAACATAGACCCAATTTTCAGCCAGTGCCACTTGACTGAATACAAGTGCTAGACTTGCTAGCATCATTTTGATTTTCATGCTTTTATTCCTTTACAACAAGATTTTTAATTTGATTAAATATTAGCACTATTCAAATCACCATTCTACAAAATAATTTCACTGTACAATAATTTCTACAATCTGCTATATTTCTCATCAATAAAATTTATAGCAATTCGCCACGATGCTTGAAAATAAACCGTTACTCACCGAAGTCAAGCTAATCCAACAGCCAAGCGATGATTTTGCCTTTTATCATCTTTATCCTTTTAAATTTAATAAGAATATCACCATCATTATGGGCGAAAATGGCATTGGTAAATCGACATTTTTGGAAGTGTTGGCGGTAAAATTAGGCTGTCCTGCCGAAGGTGGCTCAATTAATTTTCATTATTCCACCAATGATAGCCATTTTGATTATAGTCAAAGCTTAAGACTGGTCAAAAGCGGACGTAAAATCCACGATATCTTTTTCTATCGCTCCGAGAGTTTTTATAATTTTATCAGTGAGATGCAACAGCTTGATCAAGGCATCGGCGGTGGTTTAATTCGTGATTATTATGGCGGTAAAGATTTGCATCAAGTTTCACATGGCGAATCCATGAAAAGTCTTTATCATCATCGTTTTAAAGCCCAAGGGCTGTATATCTTGGATGAACCCGAAGCATCATTATCCATGTCCAATCAGATTGATTTTATTGAAAAAATTTTACAGCTCAGCAAACAAGGTAGCCAATTCATTATCGCCACACATTCACCACTAATTATGGCAATGCCTGATGCGGACTTATTTCGCTTTAGTCAGCATCGCTATTATCCGCTAGATTTTTTTGAAAGTAATGAATATTATTTACTCAAAAATATCATTAATTCACAAGGGCAATTTTTAAAAGATATTTTAAATTATTAGATTTATAGTTATATTTCAAAGATTTATAAAAATAATCAGCCTAAAAAATTTGCATAAATAATTGTGTTATTTTTTCAATTTTCAGCTAAAATTTCAGCATAAATTTTCTTAAATGTTAGGACAACAACATGGCTATTCCTTTGATTATTGGAAAAAAAACCGCCGATACCAACTTTGATGTGGTATTGTATTCCCAACTTGCTAACCGTCATGGCTTAATCGCAGGGGCGACGGGTACAGGTAAAACCGTGACTTTAAAACTCTTGGCAGAAAGCTTTTCACGTATTGGCGTGCCAGTATTTTTGGCGGATGCCAAAGGCGATGTGTCAAGTATTGCCAAAGCAGGCAGTGGCGGTGCAAAATTCGATGAGCGTGTGGCGATGCTTGGCATTGAACCTGTTGAATTTATGGGTTTTCCTGTGACCTTTTGGGATATGTTTGGCGAACAAGGGCATCCGATTCGCACCACTGTGTCTGAAATCGGTCCTGTATTATTGTCACGCATGTTGAATTTGAACGATACCCAAGAAGGCGTATTGTCTGCTGTGTTCCGTATTGCTGATGATCAAGGTTTGTTATTGATTGATTTTAAAGATTTAAAATCAATGCTCACTTATGTCAGTGAAAATGCAGCCGAGCTCAAAAAT
This sequence comes from Hubeiibacter jixunmingi, assembly GCF_041928215.1. NCBI lineage: Bacteria > Pseudomonadati > Pseudomonadota > Gammaproteobacteria > Moraxellales > Moraxellaceae > Hubeiibacter > Hubeiibacter jixunmingi. The sequence continues at coordinate 24,610 of NZ_JBHFHK010000022.1, forward strand.
GAATATGGCAATTTGTCGGCTGCCAGTCTAGGGGCGATTCAGCGTAATTTATTGGCATTGGGCGACCAAGGTGGCGAGCATTTCTTTGGTGAGCCTGCTTTGGATATTATGGATTTTATCCAAACTGACAGCAATGGTCATGGTTATATCAACCTTTTGGCAGCGGATAAATTGATGAATACGCCAAAACTATATGCCACGTTCTTGTTATGGATGTTGTCTGAATTGTTTGAGCGTTTGCCTGAAGTGGGTGATATGGATAAACCAAAAATGGTGTTTTTCTTTGATGAAGCCCATTTGTTGTTTGATAATGCCAGTGCCGCTTTGCAAGAAAAAATCGAACAAGTGGTGCGTTTGATTCGTTCCAAAGGTGTGGGGATTTATTTTATTACGCAAAATCCATTGGATTTGCCTGAAAGTGTATTGGGACAATTGGGCAACCGTGTACAACATGCCTTACGTGCCTTTACCCCGAAAGACCAAAAAGCAGTCAAAACAGCCGCTCAAACTTTCCGTGCCAATCCTGAATTTGATGTGGCAGTGGCGATTACTGAGTTGGGTGTCGGTGAAGCCTTGATTAGCTGTTTGGATGAGCAAGGTACCCCGCAAATCGTGCAACGTGCATGGGTGATGCCGCCTGCATCAGCATTTAGTCCGATTAGTTTGGATGAACGTAAGCAATTGATGCAAAACAGTATTGTTGCCGGTGTTTATGATAACGAAGTGGATCGTGATAGTGCCTTTGAGATGTTACAACGCAAAGTCGCGGATATGCAACAGCAACAACAAGCCGACGCTGAAGCTGCTGAACAAGCCAAAGCCCAAGCCATTGCCGATAAAGCTGCTGCCAAAGAGCAAGAGCGTTTGGCTCGTGAAGAGCAACGTGAAGCGGAACGCCGTGCCAAGCAAAATCAAGACTTGATGAATACCGCTGCCAAAACTGCTATTCGTGCTTTGGGTGGTTCGACAGGTAAAAGCATTATGCGTGGTATTTTGGGATCGATTTTTGGTGGGCGTTAAACGTTAAATCAAAAAATTTTGGAGGTCGTGTTAGCCCTGCTTTTTCGGGTGTAACACGACTAGCAAAGCAAATAAGGATAATAAAAGATGAATAAAATAAACAATTTATATCCTTGCCCTTGTTGTCACCATTATATTTTTACAGAGTTACATTGTTTTGAAATTTGTCCAATTTGTGGTTGGGAAGATGATGCTGTTCAATTTGAAGACCCTGATTATTCTGGTGGTGCAAACGAAGAAAGTTTAAATGAATATAAATTGCATTTTAAAAATCACATTAATAAAAACAACAAATTATAAATAAGTCGTGTTACGCTACATCAATAACACGACCTATACATGATTTTATTAGATGGGTTTACGCTTTATGAAAATCCACATTTTTATCAATGCTATATACCAAAATCGCCCCAATCACCATTAATACTGCCATCACCAAACCAAGTTTGAGTACAATATTAAAATGCATAAAGTGCAATAAAATACCGCCCAAAATACCTGTTAAAAATAACAATGAACCATGTAAGGCACTGGCAGTGCCTGCTCTTTTCTTTTGGAATGCCAAAACCAATGCGACCGCATTCGGTTGCGTTAAACCTAATGCAGCAATACAACAGAAGATACACGCCAAAATCCATGCCAAATGAATACCCGTACCAAACAGTAAGCCAATCATTAATAAACATAAGACTGAAATGGCTTGAATTGCTGCACCAAAACGTAAAATCGAAATCAAATGAAAACGTTTTAATAATATTTGATTGACCTGTGTCAAAGCAATAAAGCCTGCCGCATTTGAACCAAATATCCAAGCAAAATGTGTAGCACTGACTTGATATTGTTGCATAATCAATTCTGATGCGGTGTTAATATAAACAAACATCGCTCCCATTAATAAACCCGAACCTAATGCAGGCAAATAAAACTGTTTATCTTTAATTAATGCCAGATAATCATGCAGAACATATTTCATCGATGTGGTAATACGGTTTTCATCCGCCAAAGTTTCTTTTAAATAAAAAATACTGAGTAATAAATTAAATGTACCAAAGGCCGCCAAAAACCAAAAAATCGTCCGCCAATCACTAACTTGCAATACCAATGCACCCAACGACGGTGCTAAAATCGGTGCTAAACCCATCACCAAGGTCATCAAAGAAAATGCCTTTGCCATCTGTAATGGCGGTAAACGGTCACGCACCATAGCACGCGGTACCACTGCCCCAACGCACGCCCCCAGTGCTTGTGTGGTTCGAGCTAAAAATAGCGTATATTCATTATTAGTCATGGCACAGGCAATCGATGCGATAATATACAGTGTCATCCCAAAATATAATGGTTTTAAGCGTCCGTAACGATCGCTTAAAGGTCCATAAAATAACTGCCCCACAACCAAACCTGCAAAATAAGCAGGAACAGAGTTAGAAATCCACGATGTAGGCACGCCAAAATCTTTCGCCATAGTGGGCAAAGCGGGCAAATACATATCAATCGATAAAGGACCGATGGCAATCATCAAGCCCAAAATCATAATCCAAGTGGTTGGATAATCAGGCTGTCTATTGTTTGCTGTTATTTGAGAGGTGGACATTGTTATCATCGTCATTGTGTTATCAGGCGGTGAATTATAGCAGAGTTTTAAAAGTAGTACAGTCAGTACACTTTTAATTATTGTTGCTCACTTAAATTAATTCAATATGAAACAATGAGATAAAATTTTTATTTTGTCTATGCTTATTCTTATTTTTTCAATGCGGATTTTAGCAAAAACATGATGCCCAAATTGTTCATCATGTTTGTGACATTTCAAAACTTTATGAATTAGTAATTGGCACGCAATAATACATTACGGTTTGCATCAAACAGGACTAAGTTATTGGCTTGTACGCTGTAGCCAGCCACACGTGACAATACATCCATAAGCTCAGCTTCTTGTGCCAAAGCATTATCACAAGCTTGATGCTCAGCACCTGCACGGATTTGCATAGTTTGATTACTTGGATTAAAACGATATTCACCAAAAATCGCATTACATCCTGTATGACCAAAGATACGCTGGGTTTGTGATTGCAACATCAGCGATGGATACTGCACAAAATAGTTGGCTTGGCGACCATTAATTTGTTGAATGTTCCAACGGATATCTTGCAAGCCATCACGGCTCGCCATAGTCGGCAAAGGCGCTGGCGTTGGGCTAAGATTGACTTTATTTGCTGGTGTTTTTGTGGTCTGATATTTGACCTGCGGTTTATGCTGGGCTGGTAGTGTGCTCGCACAAGCTGCCAAAAGTACTGTTGTTGCCACGATCACACCTAAGCGTGACAGATGTTGAGAAGAACGCATAGCTTATCCTTAATTTAAAAAATTTCGGCAGACAATTCATCGTAACGTTTTAATCAAATATTAATTCAAAAAATTTACGATAAACTGGTGATTACTAACAAAAAACTTTAACTTATTATAGACTATTTCCACAAAATTACAGTGTAATAAATTTGCTAAATTTTGCTTTTATTCTTATTTTTTTCACTTATTTTTATACATAGTGTCTTTATTATGCTGGTCTAAGTTTTAGTTTTGATGCTAGCATATATTTCACTTGAGATTTAAATCCTATTGATAACATGATGACCACCACAAAGCACTCTACTTCGCCACTACATATTCGTGTTATTGCACCAAGTGCGATGATTGATTTTGCATTGATTGAACGTAGCCGTTATGCACTAGAAAATCTAGGCTATAAAGTCAGTTTTTCTAAACATTTACAAGCAACACATCGTTATTTGGCAGGAACGATTGCACAGCGAGTACAAGATATTGTTGAGGCGTATCAAGATGATGATGTTGATGTCATTTGGTGTGGACGAGGTGGTACAGGTGCTGCACAGTTATTGCCTTTGCTGTCACAATACAATTTAACCCCTGCGATGCAAAAAAAACCATTTCTTGGTTATTCTGACAGTACAACTTTATTAAATTATATTACAAAGCAAAATGGTCTTGCCATGCACGCACCTGTATTCCAAGAACTTGCTAATAAAAATATTGATGAAAATCAATCGTTGTCGCAAGATGCACTACAAACATTGGCATTATTACAGCAACGCTTAAACCAACCCTTTGATTTAAGTCCTATCCTTAAAACAGCACATCCACCACAAGGAAAAATTTTGGGTGGAAATCTCGCTGTTTTATGTAGTTTGCAAGGCACAGCATGGCAACTTCATTTAGATCAGCCCAGTATTTTATTATTGGAAGATGTCGGAGAGCCTTATTATCGTTTGGAACGTCTATGGGTACAATTATTACAAAGTATTGATTTAAATCATTTACAAGCTGTTGTGTTAGGTGATTTTTACCAGTGTCCACAAAAAGATGTTCCACATTCAATCGCTGATATTTTTGTAGAATATTTAAAAGATACACACGTCGGATTGTATCAGACCAGCCAATTTGGACATGGTCTGTGTAATCAGCCTTTTATTTTAGGGCAGATTGCTCAAGTGAAAGATAATCAGTTGATATTTGATCACCACACTATTAGCCGTCATGCCTAAACTGTTAGTTTGTTTTTGAACCATGATTTTTTTCGGGCAATAATTTTTTGATTCTTTGTTCAATCGCCTGATTAATCTTGTCAGCGGATATGTCTGATTTATCAAGTACGGCTTGCCATGCTCTCGTGGTCTCATATTGATAAATATGCCCGTGTCCAGCAGGCACTTTACTTGAGGCTGGCATATCCAAGGTCAGCTCACCTAAGCTAATCAGTGGCAACCATGTCGGGATTTTGACCACATCACGCCCTTTTTGTTCATGCATCCAATCGGGGCGTTGCCACAACATATCTGTAGACCACCATACAATCGGATCCAAAGCATGTTGCAAGAAGACGATACGCGGTGCTTGCCAATCTTGATCAAGCAGCTGCCCTTGCGGATGTCCTGCTGGAGTCAGTGTATCCACATAGTCCATAAAACGAATGTGCTTGCCGTGGTTGATGACTGGTAAGCTCTCCGTACTAGGGCTTTGTCTATTTGCCACCAATGTTTCCCATAATCGGCTTAAACGTGGCGTACCTACCCAAACCGCACCGTCAATGCGTGATACCAAATCATTTTCATCCTTAAAAGCAGATTGCGTTGCAAAAGCCCCCAAAGACTCCCCTGCCAAAATTAATTTTGGACGCTGATCTTTGGGCAAAGTAGCAAGCTTTTTTTCAATCGCTTCAATAAGTTGTGTGTTGGCACTGCTCGATGCCATGCGATCCATCAAAAATGAAACTTGGCTTGGCAAATAGGAATATTGCACCACCACACTGGCAATGTCGCCATCGGTCAAATACTCTGCTGCAAGGCTGCTATACTCTTCGACCCAACCGCGTCCCGTTGCCCCTTGTACTACGATATATTTTCGTTGCCAAGCGTGCGTGCGGTCAAGTTCATCTATTGCAGTTTTAACGATATTTTGTAATAAAATCTCAGATGGCTCTTGGTTAGCAAGCCCGACAAAGACACGAATTGGCTCTAAAGCAGGACGTCCTGTGACTTCAGTGATTTCTGATGCAGATAAGCCCAAAGATACAAAACGCTGTCCATAGTGCCCTAATTGCTCCCAAGTCTGTGCGGGCTTTTGATTAGCCTGAGCAATAAAACCTGATTTAAATGGTGACGTTGGTGCTGTGAGCGTCTTTGGTGGTGCTTGATTACGCTTTAAGGCACTCTGACTAATTTTTTGTAAAACGGGTTGCCAAACATAGTGCTGACCTGCTTCAACAATCGCAGAAACCATTAAAACAGAAATCACCAACCATGTTAAAAAACGCACGGGTACGTTTAGTTTCGGTGCAACCAAATTGACCAGCCACTCTACCAACAACACCAGCCAACGCCCAATCGCAATCAACATCAGCCAAATGACTAATGCCAAACTGGTACTTGCCAAAGTGATTAAAATACTATCACTCGGCATATCCATCAAGGCACTGATTTCTTTGACTATCAACCAACGGTAAATGGCAAAACCGAAAGTAATGAGCAACAATACTGAAATGGTCATCCGATAATACTGCTGTGCGATACGTATCATTGGCTTTTTTACCAATAGACAAGCGATATCAACACCACTCGCAATCATCTTACCGAAGCTATAACCAATCGCCCCACTCAAAGCACTGCCAATCGCTTGTAGCCACCATACACGTGGTAACAGCATCGGATAAAGCGACACATAGAAGCACAAAAAACCTATCACCAATCCTGTCATCGACAAAGATGCAAAAAAGCCTGCCAAGGTATTGGCATGTAAAGGCGATGATGAAACTTTAGCGAGAGAAGAATGAGACATAAAAACAGGCATAAAAAAATAATATAACTATGATAACGGATTTAAAATCACAATGAAAAATGATTTACTTAGCATTTTGTTAATCGAGCTTATTTTGATTTTGTGTAAAAATAAGATACTGTTTTTATGGTTATATTTGAATCATTTAAAAATGAAACTGTAGATGTCTTGATACAGTAAAAAAATCGTGCTAGCTTGATTTTATCAATATCAAACAATTCGGAAAATCGTAATGACACAATTTACGTTGATTGGCGAACCAGAACCATTTTTACATGTATCGATGCGTAAGGGCGATAAAATCTATTGTGAAAGCAATGCTATGGTCATGATGGAAAGCAACTTAGACCTAAAAGGCAAATTACAAGGTGGTGTAGTACAATCTTTTATCCGTCATTTTGCCAATGATGAATCGTTATTCCAACAGCACATTGAAGCGGTACGCGGTGATGGAGATTGTCTACTCTCTTCATCTCTAGATGGCGGTATGCAGATCATGGACGTTGGTGCTAATCAATATACTTTAAGCGATGGTGCATTTGTTGCCGCAACAAGTGGCGTGGAAATCAAAGTCAAAACCCAAGGTTTGGGCAATGCCTTTTTGGGTCAAACAGGCGGTTTTTTGGTGATGCATACCAGCGGTCAAGGGCAATTGGTGGTATCTGGAGCAGGAACATTATTTGAAATTGATGTAACGCCTGATAAAGACGTGTTAATCGATAACGGTCATGTGGTGTGCTGGGATTCAACGCTACAATACAACATCAGTGCCAGTACATCGGGCAATAGTGGTTTATTGGGTAATTTGGTCAATAGTGTAACCAGTGGTGAAGGTATTATTTTACGCTTCTCGGGACGTGGCAAAGTGGTAATTAGCTCACGCAATCATGAAAACATGTTGGCATGGTTAAGAGCTAAACTCAACCGATCATAAGCTCAGTATTGAGTTATGCCAAAAACTGAATGTCCCATCGCACTAAATCAAAAGTAACAATTTTTAAATAAATTTGTGCAATTTTTAGTGTTAAAGTGGGTCGTGCGTTAAAGCGTTATACTGCGTTTTAACAACCTGAAATTTAAATGTTTTTATATTTTATTTTGAGATAGGAGCGTCAAACATGGCAATTAATTTGGAAAAAGGTCAGAAGATTAGCTTGAACAAAGCGGATGGTACTGGCTTACAACAAGTGTTTTTGGGTGTAGGTTGGGATGTTGCCGAAACCAAAAAAGGCGGTTTTTTAGGTGGTTTATTTGGTGGCAATAGTGGCGGTGGCGACATCGACCTTGATGCATCAGTGATTTTATTTGATGACAACAAACAACCTGTGGATGTGGTTTATTTCGGTCAATTACAAAGTAAAGACGGCAGTATCAAGCATTCTGGTGACAACTTGACTGGTGCAGGCGATGGTGATGATGAAGTGATTCGCGTCGACTTGGCTCGTGTGCCAGCGAATGTAAAAGCATTGGTCTTTACGGTAAGCAGTTTCCGTGGTCAGACTTTTGAGACGGTATCAAATGCGTTTTGTCGTTTGGTCGATCAACAAAGCAATCAAGAAATTGCCAGTTATAAATTGTCTTCACAAGGTGCTCATACAGCATTGATTATTGCCAAAATTTATCGTCATAATGGCGAATGGAAAATGCATGCCATCGGTGAAAATGTACACGGTAAAACTTTCCAAGAAATCTTGCCACACGCATTGCCTTTCTTATAGGGTGTGTTGACATACAAAGAAAATCAGTTATTCTGATTATATGAATAGACTAACACTTACTGATGCCCAATGGG
>NZ_JBHFHK010000023.1:0-31278 GCF_041928215.1 Hubeiibacter jixunmingi
ATTGGCTGTCGCTAAAGCCCTTGATTGTTTCGTATCTCATCTTGTCATTATATCAAAACTTTCGCAAGAGGTCTATTGATGTATCTTATAGTAATTTTTAATCAGTTATAATTAAAGAAAGGTGCATCACTGCACCTTTTTTATTTTTCCTTACCAACAAAGAAGCCCCCAAAAAATCACGATTCAAACAAAATCAAAATCTAAAATCAGACATTCATCACAAATTCCGTTAAGTTACAATTATTTACTTTTTTAAATCATTAGATAACACTTGTATAGACCAATCCTTTTAGATTAAGATTGAAGAATGCAAAAGTTAGGCTGTGGCAACTGAGTTGTAGCCGAAGAATTTTGGTTTTTTGAAGTTTTTTTTTGATTATGAATGGAGTTCATATGATTTCTTCTAAACGTACATTGTTATCTATGCTTTGCGTAGGTGTGGTTGGTTTTGGTCTTACTGCATGTGGTGGCAATAATGCCCCAGCAGGTCAAGCGGCATCGGGTGCTGCGTCGGGTGCGGCTACTGCACCAAACGTGAAGACCTTGGACAAAATCAAACAAAATGGAACCATCGTATTGGGTCACCGTGATTCATCTATTCCGTTTTCTTATATTGCGGACAATCCACAACAACCTGTGGGTTATGCACATGACTTAGAATTAAAAGTCGTGGAAGCGGTTAAAGCAAAATTGAATATGCCTGACCTAAAAGTACGTTATAACCTTGTCACAAGCCAAAACCGTATCCCATTGATATCAAACGGTACAGTGGATATCGAATGTGGTTCGACCACCAATAACAAAGAACGCCAACAACAAGTGGACTTCTCTGTTGGCTTCTTCCAAGTAGGCTCACGTCTATTGACTGCTACAGACTCTGGCGTAAAAGACTTTGCTGATTTAAAAGGCAAAAAAGTCGTGACGACATCAGGTACAACGTCTGAGCGTTGGTTAAAACAACACGCCACTGAACTCGGTATCGGTGAAGTGATTTCGGGTAAAGACCACGCAGAATCTTTCTTGATGTTGCAAAATGGTCGTGCAGCAGCATTTATGATGGATGACATCTTGCTTGCAGGTGAAAAATCAAAAGCAACTGATCCAAACAAATGGACGATTGTTGGTACAGCACCAATCCAAGAAATCTATGGCTGTATGATGCGTAAAGGTGATACAGAGTTCAAAGCAGTGGTTGATGATGCAATTAAAGCCACTTATAAGTCTGGTGAAATCAACACCATGTATAAGAAATGGTTTGAATCTCCAATTCCACCAAAAAATGTAAACTTAAACTTCGCAATGTCTGATGCATTGAAAGCATTGATTGCCAATCCACACGATCGTGATCAATAAGACTTAAGCAAGTTATCGCAACAAAATCTGTGAGTATCATTGATATTCGCAGATTTTCTTATTCTCCCCTTGTAGTTTATATAAATATATTGATGATTAAAATCAACTATTTATATCGGTTTTTATTGGACTATAGCCATGAACTATACTTGGAATTGGGGGGTATTATCACAAGCCACAGGCGTTGATAATACTACCTACATGGATTGGATTATTACTGGCTTAGGTTGGTTAGCAGGGATTGCTGTCGTCGCTTGGACGATTGCGATGGTGCTTGGCACTGTCTTGGGGATTATGCGTACTTTGCAAAATCCTGTATTGCGTAGTATTGGCACAGCTTATGTGACGGTATTTCGTAACATTCCTTTATTGGTACAGCTATTTATTTGGTTTTTCGTTGTACCGAATTTTTTACCAGGTCCGATTCACTCATGGTGGATCAATGACTTGAGTAACAGCACATCTGCCTTTTTATCCGCAAGTATCGGTTTGGGGCTGTTTACCGCAGCGCGTATTTGTGAGCAAGTGCGTACAGGTATCGAAGCCGTGGCACAAGGTCAAAAAAATGCGGGATACGCATTGGGTTTTACCACGCCACAGCTGTATCGCTATGTGATTTTGCCGCAGTCTTTCCGTACGATTTTGCCTCCATTGAGTTCAGAATTGACCAACTGCGTAAAAAATACATCGATTGCGTCTTTGGTCGGGGTAAGTGAAATCATTTCGCAGATGAAAACCATCAGTGAATATACGCAAAATACCATTGAAATCTATACTTATGTGACGCTGATTTTTATCACCATCAATATTTGTTTGATTTTATTTATGACTTTCTTGGAAAAACGTTTTCAAATTCCAGGATTGATGGCTGGGGGTAAATAAATCATGTTCAGTGCATTTTTTGCAGATCTCCAGCAGTTCGCACCATTTTTATGGACGGGCTTTGTTACCACTTTAAAAATTGTCATTACTGCTGCCATCGGTGGGGTATTGATTGGAACGATTTTGGCATTGATGCGTTTGTCATCATCTAAAGTGCTGAATTTTGTCGCCAAAACTTATGTCAATTTATTCCGCTCTATTCCATTACTATTGGTCTTGATGTGGTTTTATTTTGCTGTACCGTTTATTTATCAAGCGGTTACAGGTAAGTTTGTTTCGGGTGATACCGCATTTATTTCCGCAGCCGTGGCGTTTACGTTATTTGAAGCTGCTTATTTTGCTGAAATCGTGCGTGCGGGGATTCAGTCGATTGGCAAAGGGCAAAGCAATGCCGCTTATGCACTGGGTATGACTTACGGTCAGACTATGCGTTTGATTATTCTACCGCAGGCATTTCGAAAAATGACGCCATTGCTTTTGCAACAGACCATCATCTTATTCCAAGACTCGACATTGGTGTATGCCATCGGTGTACTCGACTTCTTCCGTCAAAGTTATAACCGCGGTGACTTGATGTCTCTACTCGTTCCGTATATCTTATTCGCTGGTTTGGTGTATTTTACCATCAGTATTATTGCAACCTATGCCGTGCAGCATTTACAAAAAAGGCTTAAAATATGAGCAATGACAACGTTATGATCGACATCAAAGATGTCAGCAAATGGTATGGTCAATTTCAAGTATTGACCGATTGCACCACACAAATTAAACGTGGTGAAGTGGTGGTGGTGTGTGGTCCATCGGGTTCGGGTAAATCAACTTTGATCAAAACCGTCAATGCCCTTGAGCCATTCCAAAAAGGCGACATCATCGTAGATGGTACATCCATTGCCAACCCAAAAACTGACCTGAACAAGTTACGCAGTCATGTCGGTATGGTGTTCCAACACTTTGAATTATTTCCACATTTAAGCATTACCGAAAACTTAACGATTGCACAGGTTAAAGTTTTGGGACGTAGTGAAGCCGAAGCGAAGCAAAAAGGCTTGGCTTATTTGGATCGTGTAGGTTTATCCGCTCATGCTCACAAATTCCCTGCTCAGCTTTCGGGCGGTCAGCAACAACGTGTAGCGATTGCCCGTGCTTTGAGTATGGATCCGATTGCAATGTTGTTTGATGAACCGACATCAGCACTCGATCCAGAAATGATCAATGAAGTATTAGACGTGATGGTAGAGCTTGCCAAAGAAGGAATGACCATGATGTGTGTCACGCACGAAATGGGCTTTGCTCGCCAAGTCGCTCACCGTATTATCTTTATGGATCAGGGTAAAATCATTGAAGATTGTAGTAAAGATGAATTCTTTACCACACAACGCAGTGAACGTGCTCAACAATTCTTAAATAAAATCTTGCATTAAACTCCCCTCCTTGTGGGAGTGGTTGGGGGAGGGAGTTCCCCCTAAGTTTTATTTTTTAGAAGAAAAAATCGCATAATTTGATGATTATGCGGTTTTTTGATATTAAAATGCTCTTGATTAAGCAATAGTCGCACAGATTGTGTAAGGACTTATACTATTCCTTAAGTGCTTCACAGTTTAACGGCGTGATAGCATAATACCTAGTTTCTTTTGGTACACTTGTAATCAATATTTCATCATTCATTTTACATCTGTATCCATATGGAATACTTATTTTTTTTATCCTCATTTAGAATAAATTGCCGATGACTTAATTCACCATCTCTATCTAAGTGGGTATAAATAATTTCAATTTTTTTACCATCTTGCCAAAAAATGATATTTTCCATACTATTTTCAATATCTGCATAATAGCGAAAATCAACATAGTCTACTGTCTTTAAACTTAATGTGGTCAATTTGAGCAAGGTTCTAATTTGAACTTTTTTGATATTTGGATAATAGTTATCAACTTCATTCATCATACGGGCTTCCACGTCAGTAAAGTAATGATAGCCAAAAAACAATAAAAGTGAAAATGAAAATATTAGGACTCTAATCCATGGTTGCATTATTAATCTCCATTTTCAACTTTTTGATTGAGTAATCCGAGTTCGACATAAGCAATAAAAAAAGAAGCCTATATATGTTAAAGTAAAGTCACCACAACCACTTAAACAAAGGCTTCTTACATGGAATATCTCGAAGAACTTTATTGCCATATTGAAGATTTTTGCAAACAATATCTTGCCCAATTTAAAACAAAATAAGTTACATTAAAATCAAGCAGTGGCAAAAGAATACGTAATAAACCATGCCGTGTCAGTTTATCAGAAATCATCACCTTGTTGGTAATTTTTCATCAATTACGTTATGGACAAATTAAACGTGTACTGACTTGCTCAGCTTGTTGTTGCCCGATTTCGGTTAAAGCAATATCGTGATTTGGCTTGGGTTTACCATGCCCTGCATTGGATTCGCTTTGTCCATGGCGGATAATATAGATGGATTTCATTGTTAGGCTGTGCATTGTTTGATTGGATTTGCTTGGATTGTATGCTATTTTGATGCTAAATTCATCGCTGTTTCCAGCTTTTTTGGGAAATAATCATCATGCAAGTCACTGCAAATACCGCATTATTGTTAATTGATCTACAGTGTGGTTTCGACATCCCGAATTATTGGGGCAAACAACGCAATAACCCTTATGCGGAGCAAGTTTGTTTTGAATTATTACAATTTTGGCGTAAGCAAAAATTACCGATTTTTCATGTTCAACACACTTCTAACGATCCCCAATCACCACTACACCCCAGCCATGCAGGTTTTGCCTTTAAAACCCTGACCCAACCAATGCCGAATGAAATCGTGATTCAAAAAAGCGTCAATAGTGCTTTTATCGGTACAGATTTACAACAGCAATTACAACAGCAAGCGATTACACAATTGGTGATTGTGGGTTTGACCACCGATCATTGTATATCGACCACAACACGCATGGCAGGTAATTTGGGCTATACGGTATATGTCGTAGAAAATGCCACTGCCACCTTTGACCGTCAAGGCTTACATGGCGAACACTATTCCGCACAACAAATCCACCAAATCCATTTAGCCAGTTTGCATAATGAATTTACCCAAGTCATTCACAGCGATGAGATTTTAAAATCATGATCGGCTTTGTCATAAACAAGCCTTGCGGACAGTTTAAAATTTAACAATTTTAATAACAAGCAAAGGGCGTATAAAATACGCCCTTTTACTTATAAAAATCTTAAAAAATGGTTTTTAAATCAGAAGGTTAAAATTTAATTATAACCTACTTTTTTCATCAACATAATCGCTTGGCGTTGGTTTTTACCTGCCGTAGATACGTTGATAAAGTCATGTTTAAAACGTCCCCAAGACTGTAACGCTTTATTTGGTGAGATACGTGGGTTCGCTGGATATTCGAAGTTAGCATCGACAAATAGATTTTGTGCTTCTGCACCGCTTAACCACTCAATGAATTTTTGTGCTTCTGCAACATTTTTACTGTTTTTCACCACGCCTGCACCTGATACATTGACATGCGTACCACGGGCATTTTGATCAGCAAAGAACGGTTTTACATTTAAGTTAGGCTTGCTATCCATCAAACGACCATAGTAATACGTATTGGCAATACCTACATCACATTGACCTGCTGCAATCGCTTCTAACAATTTGGTATCATCGCTAAATGGTGCTGTCGCCAAGTTATCTACCCAACCTTTAACTACTTTTTCAGTATTTGCAGCACCATTATTGGCAATCATGGTCGCCACAAGTGATTGGTTGTAAACATTATTTGATGTACGCAAGCACAGTTTCCCTTTCCATTTTGCATCAGCTAAGCTTGCATAAGTCGAAAGGTGGCTTGGATGTACTTTGCTTGGGTTATAAAAAATGGTTCTAGCACGGACAGACAAACCGTACCATTGGTTATTTGGGTCACGCAAATGCGATGGGATATTATTTCTTAAGGTTTGTGAGCTAATCGGACGGAACAGACCTTCTTGAGCAGCCTGCCACAAGTTACCACCATCGACAGTAATCAATACATCCGCAGGGGTATTCGTGCCTTCTGCTTTGAGGCGTTCCATCAAGGGACCAGCTTTGTCACTGACCAAAGTGACTTTGGTGCCTGTTTGTTGTTGGTATCTTTCTACAATAGGTTTGAGTAGATTATCCGCACGTGCAGAATAAACCACCAAATCTTGTGCTAATACAGGTGTTGCAGCCAAAGTAATCATGGATGCGGCAAGAATTTTTTTCAACATGAGTCAGTTCCTTGTTGAGCTTTACAGAAAAATATTATGGGAGAGAGTATGAAAATGGTCATGCAAGATAGACTTGAGATATAAATATGTTAAAACAATTTAAAAAATTAAACAATAGTTATTCTCATTATCATTTATATTTAGACTGATTTTTATATTCAGCTGTGCTATGCTATAGCTTATCATTCTTTGCCAAGTTGGTGATTGTATAAGTTATTTTATACAAAATTAAATTCAAGCAATGAGCTGTGATTCGGACATGCCTTATATTACACAATTTTTTCATCATTTTTTTGCTCGATTTTGGGTACTTTGTTGTGCCATCCTTGTGCTGATTCCACTATCGGTGATTGCATCATCGTTTGGTGATTTTGATGCAGAAATTTGGCAGTTTTTGCTTGAGCATGAATTGGCTTTACTGATCAAGAACACTGCCGTTTTGAGTGCATTGGTGGCTGTGGGTGTATTATTTCTCGGTAGCAGTAGTGCTTGGCTGACCGCAACCTATCAATTTCCTGCACAGCGTTTTTTCTTTTGGGCGATGATGCTACCTTTGGCGATGCCTGTCTATGTATTGGCTTTTGTACAATTAGGTGTATTTGAATATAGCAGTTGGTTCAATCAATTACTGATGCAATACGGCTTTGAGGCCATCACCGAAGTCAAAAATGTCTATGTCTTAGCGATTGCCATGTCATTGACGCTCTACCCTTATGTCTATCTCTTGGCACGCAATGCCTTTAGTGGTATGGGCAATCGTGCTTTGGAAGTCGGTGCATCTTTGGGTCTGTCGCCCGTACAATCTTTTTTTAAAATTGCCTTACCTTCCGCACGTCCATGGTTGGCAGGTGGGGTGATTTTGGCATTGATGGAAGTCTTGGCTGATTTTGGAGCAGTGTCCATTTTTGGCTATTCTACTTTTACGACCGCCATTTACGATGCATGGTTTGGTTTCTTTTCCATTGAAACCGCACAGCAATTGGCAGTGATTCTGATTAGTGTAGTATTTGTTTTTATCGCCTTAGAGCAAATCAGTCGTGGTAAACAACGCTTTCAATCTGTGGGACGTACCACACATCACCAACGCAAAATATTAACAGGCTGGAAAAAATATTTTGCGACCACGTATTGTAGCTTGATTTTGCTGTTGGCATTTATTTTACCGATTATACAGCTTTTGGCATGGGCAGTGCGTACATGGCAAGCGACTTTTAATGCGGACTTGCTGTTGCAAATTTGGCATTCATTTTTTGGTAGTTTGATTGCCGCATTCTTGGT
This sequence comes from Hubeiibacter jixunmingi, assembly GCF_041928215.1. Classification (NCBI taxonomy): domain Bacteria; kingdom Pseudomonadati; phylum Pseudomonadota; class Gammaproteobacteria; order Moraxellales; family Moraxellaceae; genus Hubeiibacter; species Hubeiibacter jixunmingi. Next base: position 7,775 of record NZ_JBHFHK010000023.1, read on the forward strand.
GGCAAGCATTGCATTATTTTTAGCTTTAGCAAAACGCAGTGATCACGGACGTTTTACCCAGATTTTAAGCCGTATCGCCATTTTGGGTTATACCATTCCTGGTGCGGTGTTGGCAGTCGGTGTGTTTGTGCCTGTGGCTTGGCTTGATAATTTTTTGATTGCACAATTTAATCTAGAACGCACGGCAGTGTTTAAAGGCACTTTGCTCGTCATGTTATTGGCTTATGTAATTCGTTTTTTGGCATTGGGACATTCTAGTATTAGTGCAGGCTTGGAGCGTATCTCTCGCTCACAAATCGAGGCAGCAAAAAGTCTAGGACAAAATGACTGGCAGATTTTATGGTCAGTCTATTTGCCTTTGCTCAAAGGCTCAATCGGTGTAGCGATGATTTTGGTCTTTGTAGATGTGATGAAAGAGATGCCAATGACTCTGATGACTCGCCCTTATGACTGGGACACTTTGGCAGTACGGATTTATAATTTCACCATGGAAAGTCTTTATAACAAAGCGGCTGTGCCTGCCTTAATTATTGTGTTAGTGGGTTTAATCCCTGTAGTATTGTTTTCAAAATTGGATGAAAAATCATGATTTTACAAGTCAAAGATTTATATTTACAGTTTGCTGATAAGGCAGTACTCAACGGTATCGACTTTCATTTGCATGATGGGGAAATTGCGTGTTTGCTCGGTGCTTCAGGCTGTGGCAAGACCACGATTTTACGCAGCATTGCAGGCTTTGAACAAGCGAATTCGGGTGAGATTCTATTAAAAAATCAAGCTCTATTTGATGCCAAAAATCATCTCAATCGCCCCGCTCATCAACGTCGTATCGGCATGGTTTTCCAAGATTTTGCCTTATTTCCGCATCTTAATGTGCAAGACAATATTGCTTTTGGCATTAAGCATCTTGATAAAAAGCAACGCCAGAATCGTATCGATGAATTATTGAATTTAGTTGGTTTAAGCACGCACGCCAAACATTTTCCACATGAGCTATCAGGTGGTCAGCAACAGCGTGTAGCATTAGCACGTGCTTTAGCGCCAAAGCCTGATTTATTATTATTGGATGAACCTTTTTCTAGTTTAGATGTGCATTTGCGTGGCAAAATTGCCCAAGAAGTACGTCAGCTGTTAAAACAAGAACAAGTCACTGCCCTACTGGTCACGCACGACCAAGAAGAAGCTTTTACCATGTCAGATAAAATCGGCGTATTAGATGCGGGGCAATTACAGCAATGGGCAACGCCTTATCAGCTGTACTATCAGCCAAAAAATCAAATGGTTGCCAGTTTTATTGGGCAAAGCAGTTTTATCGAAGCGGAAATTAAAGACGGGCAAATCACCAGCACTTTACCGCACATCACTTTAAGCAATTTAGCTGAAATAAATTTACAACAAAGCCAAAAAGGTCAAATTTTATTACGTCCTGATAATGTGATATTGAGCCGTGAACCGCAAGCCTATCAAGGTAAAATCATTCATCAAGAATTTAAAGGACAACATTTCCTTTATCAAATTTTACTTGAAAATGGTGAAAAAATCTTGGCTAAAGCAGATAGCCTAGACCTCTATCCGCTTGATAGCCAAGTGCATTTTTCGGTAAAAAATGCTTATTGGTTGAATTAAATCTTAACTCAACTCAATAATTTCCACCGTTGGCGGCACGCAAAACCGTAAAGGAATGCCCACCATCCCCACGCCTGCGGTAACAAATACATTGGCATGGTCGTGATGATACAGACCTTTTTTATATCCCAATATTGATACTTTTTTCATCACATAGCTGGTAATCCATGGTAACTCAATCTGCCCACCGTGAGTATGCCCCGACAGCATCAATGGACGACTTGGCAATTTCGGTACCAACGCCACACTATCAGGATTATGTGCCACAATCAGCCACGGACGGTCTTGCGGTAACTCAGGCAAATGTTGCATATCGGTCTTTTCCGCCCACAAATCTCCCACACCCAAAATGCGTAAATCCTTGTGTTCTATAATTTTATTCTCAATATTTACAATATTATTTTGCTTTAGGGCATCAGCCAATAATGTCTGAATCGGTGGCCCTGGTACTTGTTCATCGTGATTACCGTTTACCGCATAAATCGGACAGCGAATTTGTTGTAAAATCGCCAATTCTTCTCGCAATTTATTTTCAGGCTCATAAGTCCAATCACCTGACATAATCAACATTTCTGGATCGGCTTGGTTGACTTTTTCTACCAATAATTTCAGTTGTTTTTCATGTCCAGAATATAGTCCCACATGTAAATCGGCAATCAAGGCAATTTTGATCGGCTGTGCCAAAGGCAAATCTTCATCGATACGGATTTGATGATGTTTTACAACAATAGTAAATGGCTCAATAAAACGCGCATAAATCAAGAAACTGGCAATCGCAAGCATCGATAGACCCTGTATCGTGTTTAGTTCGCCTTGCCACCATTGCACGCCAATCCACAGCACCCACACCCATAGCAAATGACTAATATGATAAATCCAAAGCAAGATAAACGCTTTTAATGGATGCACGGTTTCAGTGCGTTTCGCACTCCACCATGATTGGATGGTCGCCCAAATCGTCACCAACAAAAAACCAAATTGCAAAATTTTTATCACATCATTGCTCATATGCTGCCTAATCACCTATTTTTTGTATAAAGATTGACTTTCATCATAACAAAAAATACCATTCATTGATATTTTTCAGCTTTTTTATTTAAACTTGGTTAATATACTACAACTCAAAATAACAATATTGCATGGTTTGCAATAGTTCTCAAGGTTAAAGGGTATTTATCGTGTCGTCTTATTACAACATTAGCATGACTTGTACTAGCATGCTGTTATTGACCGCTTGCTCGACTTTGCCTGTACGTGAAGCCGTTACCCCAACTTATGCCTATCAAATCCAAACACAAGGCAGTTATTTACAATCTTTATTCCAAGCAGAAAAACAAAAACATCCTGATTTGACGGGTTTTCACGTCCTGAATGATGCCAATGATGCATTGATGACACGACTTGAATTGATTGAACGTGCCGAAAAATCCATTGATTTACAGTATTATATTTGGGATAACGATAAAGTTGGTGCCTTAGCTGTGCAAGCCTTATTGCGTGCCGCTGATCGGGGGGTAAAAGTACGCTTACTCATCGATGATAACAATGCCAAAGAGATGCAATCGGCTTATCTTGCCATGAGTCAGCATCCTAACATCCAAGTGAGATTGTTCAACCCTTATCGCTTTCGACACTTTCGTGTTTTGGATATAGTGTTAGATTTCAATCGTATCAATCGACGTATGCACAACAAGACTTTTATTGTCGATCAACAAGTGGCTTTGATCGGTGGACGCAATATGAGTAATCAATATTATAATGTCGGAGAAAATTTCCAATTTTCAGATATGGATGTAGTGTTGGTCGGGCAAGCAGTAGGCGATATTGTGCATTCCTTTGATGAGTATTGGAATCATGACTATGCTTATCCTGTTGCACAATTACAAAAAGACCCGACCCGACTGAGCTATGCCAGCTTGCGTAAACAGCTTGATCATCATTGGCAAAATAGTAATATTGCCAGCACCTTAAGTCATCCATTAGGACGTGGCAAATTCGATCAATGGTTTAATGAAGAGCTTGATCTAGAATGGGTCAAAGCCAAAGTCATCACCGACCCAGCGGATAAAATCTCGCAAAAAGCAGACGAAACGCAATATCTTTCTTCTGCGTTAAAACAAGAATTGAATACACCGACAAAGCAAATTGACTTGGTTTCTGCTTATTTTGTACCTGAAGATAAAGATTTGGAAATCATGCGTACATTGCATCAGCAAGGTATTCAAACACGTATTTTAACCAATTCTTTCAAAGCCAATGATGTATCTATCGTACATGCCTTTTATGCACCAAAGCGAGTAGAAATTTTAAAACAAGGTATTGAATTATATGAATTTTTACCAGTATTACCTTTATCATTAACACATCGTGAGCGGATGAAAATTTTTGGCGAACGCTTTAACCGTGAAGGTTTAGGCAGAAGTAGCTTACATGCCAAATTTTTGGCATTAGATAATCAACAAGTTTTTATTGGTTCATATAATTTTGACCCTCGTTCGACTTATCTCAATAGTGAAATCGGTGTGGTATTAAATAGTCCCAAGCTTGCCAACGCCATTCATAACAGCATGCAAAAAGACATTATGCATTATGCCTATAAATTAGAATTGGATGAAAATCAGCGGATGATTTGGAAACAACAAACAGAACATGGTATCGAAATCCATCATACAGAACCAAAAATGAAATGGTGGCAAAAAGTAGGATTAAAATTTTTGGGTAAATTGCCACTAGAAAAGCAGATGTAATTGAACTTTAGGTCTGAACTAATACACGAAAAATAATCAGACTCCTGCTTCAACAACGCCACCTGCTGTTTCAGCTCCTACGACAACTGCTGTAGCCAAAGATGTTTTGACTGATGCGACTGCATTGCAAAAAGCTGAAGATGCATTAAAATCACTGCCACAATTTGCTGGTAAAGAATTAAATGTTTTCCAAAACGTTTATTTCTATAGCAATCGTATCGTTATCAATGTTCAAGATCCAAATAAACCTGAAAACATTGATAATTATGAGTAAAAATGGTCAGAAGGTAAATGGAGCGACCCTGCACCAGTACAATTATCTGTGGGCGGAGATTTGAAACCGAACCTCACACCGTTAAAAGACATTCGCTTTGCTGATGTTGCTGAGAAATTTATCTTAAAGTTTGGATGATTTAAACTCTTAACAATTGCTCTTTTTATCTATGCAAAAAAAAGCACAGTCCGAAGACCATGCTTTGATTTCAATCTAAATTTTACCAAATTTAAACTTTTAAATAATCCAAGATACCTTCAGCGGCTTGGCGACCTTCCCAAATGGCAGTCACCACAAGGTCAGAACCACGCACCATATCACCACCTGCAAAGATTTTTTCATTACTGGTTTGGAAACGATATTGTTGCTGTTCTTTGGCAAGTACACGACCCGATTTATCCATCTCAATGCCTTGAGTGCTAAACCAATCGGCAGGGCTTGGACGGAAACCAAATGCCAATAATACCGCATCAGCAGGCAAGATTTCTTCCGACCCTGCGACAGGCTCAGGATTACGACGACCATTCGCATCAGGCTCACCAAGTTGCGTGGTGATGACTTTTACCCCAGTGACTTTGCCATTTTCACCCATGATTTCAATCGGTTGGCGATTGAATAAAAACTCAACACCTTCTTCACGGGCATTTTGCACTTCACGGCGTGACCCTGGCATATTGGCTTCATCACGACGATAGGCACACGTCACCTGCTCTGCACCTTGGCGAATCGCAGTACGGTTACAGTCCATGGCAGTATCACCACCACCCAGTACGATGACTTTTTTGCCGTTCAAATCGATATATTCGCTTGGATCTTTTTCCCAGTTCTGGCAACGATTGACATTGGCAATCAAATAATCCAAAGCATCATACACGCCATTCAGGTCTTCACCAGCAAAGCCACCCTGCATATAAGTATAAGTCCCCATACCCATAAATACTGCGTCATATTCTGCCAATAAATCAGCGATTTGCACATCAGTGCCGATTTCGGTATTCAAACGAAATTCTACACCCATACCTTCAAAGATTTCACGGCGACGACGCATCACGTCTTTTTCCATCTTAAATTCTGGAATACCAAAAGTCAGCAAACCACCGATTTCAGGGCGTTTATCAAATACTACCGCTTTGACACCATTACGCACCAAGATATCCGCACAGCCTAAGCCCGCAGGACCAGCACCAATCACAGCGACTTTTTTCTCTGTCCATTTTACTTTGGACATATCAGGACGCCAGCCTAATGCAAAGGCAGTATCATTGATATATTTTTCCGCATTACCAATGGTCACTGCACCAAAGCCATCATTTAGGGTACACGCCCCTTCACATAGGCGATCTTGTGGACACACACGTCCACAGACTTCAGGCAAGGTATTGGTTTGATGGCACAATTCCGCTGCTTCAAAAATACGCCCCTCATTGAGCAATTTTAGCCAGTTTGGAATGTAGTTATGCACAGGGCATTTCCATTCACAATACGGATTACCGCACGCCAAGCAACGATGACTTTGCTCTTGTGCCACTTCTTCATTAAACGAACGATAGATTTCTACAAATTCCGTTTTACGGGTATCGATTTCTTTTTTCTCAGGGTCTTGACGTTCGACTTCTAAAAATTGAAAGTCATTGTTTAAGCGTTCTAACATCTGCATACTCCAATTTTTAACTTACTGTGGGTCGGCTTGAGTTACTTTTAATAGACTACCTAGGCTTGCAGCCTTAGGCTTCACTAACCAGAATTTACGTCCATAAAAGTCGAATTCATTACGAATACGATATGCCCAAGCACTGCCTGTTTCAGCGATATGTTCATCGAGAATTTTTGTTAAAAATTCACGGTGTTCTTCCATGGACTCCGATGAAATACGCGTTAAATCGATCAACTCATTGTTGTGATGATCAACAAAATCACCATCCAAGTCAAGTACATAGGCAAAACCACCTGTCATACCTGCACCGAAGTTATGCCCTACACGTCCAAGCACAGTCACCACACCGCCCGTCATATATTCGCAGCAGTGATCGCCTGCACCCTCAACGACAGCAAATGCCCCCGAGTTACGCACTGCAAAACGCTCGCCTGCAGTGCCCGCAGCAAACAATTTACCGCCTGTCGCACCGTACAAACAGGTATTACCAATAATGGCAGTTTCTTGGCTACGGAATGGCGAACCTTTTGGTGGGAAAATACTGATACGACCACCAGCCATGCCTTTGCCGACATAGTCATTGGCATCGCCTTCGAGTTTGATATGCAAACCACCTGCATTCCATACACCCAAAGATTGACCTGCTGTACCATTGAGTTTTAGCGTAATTGGATGATTTTCCATACCCAAATCGCCATGACGTTTGGCAATTTCACCTGATAATCTTGCACCAATCGAACGGTCACAGTTACCAATACGATAGCTAAACTCACCGCCTGATTTATGTTCGATTTCCAAACGCATATCCGCCCACATTTGCTCTGCTAATGTACCTTTGTCGTGCGGTGTATTGCCTGACACTTGGCAATATTGTGGTTTACCGTTGACATCGTCATGTGATTCAAGCAATGCTCTCAAATCTAAATGCTGATGTTTTTCAGTTTCACCTTTGATAATTTCCAATAAATCAGTGCGACCAATCAAATCTTTGAGTGATGCGACACCTAAAATCGCCAACCATTCACGCGTTTCTTCAGCCACAAAGCGGAAGAAATTCATCAGCATTTCTGGTTCGCCAATATAATGCTCATCACGTAATTGTTCTTGTTGTGTCGCAACACCTGTCGCACAGTTATTCAAATGACAAATACGTAAATATTTACAACCTAAAGCAATCATCGGTGTTGAACCAAAGCCAAAGCTTTCAGCACCCAAAATGGCTGCTTTAATCACATCTAAGCCTGTTTTTAGACCACCGTCAGTTTGTACACGTACTTTGTGACGCAAGTCGTTGATACGCAAGGCTTGATGTGCCTCACTCAAGCCCAATTCCCATGGTGAACCTGCATGGTGAATCGATGATAAAGGCGATGCTGCTGTGCCACCGTCATAACCAGAAATGGTAATAAAGTCAGCATAAGCTTTTGCTACACCTGCTGCAATCGTACCTACTCCCGGTTCTGCGACTAATTTCACCGATACCATGGCTTGTGGATTGACTTGTTTTAAGTCAAAAATCAATTGAGCCAAATCTTCAATCGAATAAATATCATGATGTGGCGGTGGTGAAATCAACGTCACACCTGGGACAGCATAACGTAAACGGGCGATCAAACCATTCACTTTACCACCTGGTAATTGACCGCCTTCACCTGGTTTTGCACCTTGAGCCACTTTGATTTGCAACACTTCGGCAGAAGTTAAATAAGCTGGCGTCACACCAAAACGGCCTGATGCAATTTGTTTGATTTTTGAGTTCTTTAATGTGCCATAACGTGCAGGATCTTCACCACCCTCACCCGAGTTTGAGCGACCGCCCAGAGTATTCATCGCAATAGCAATTGACTCATGGGCTTCTGGTGATAATGCACCCAACGACATCCCTGCAGAGTCAAAGCGTGGTAAAATTTCGCTGATTGGCTCAACTTGATTAATATCAATCGCTTGGCTTGGTTTGAGTTTAAATAAATCACGCAAAGTCGCCACAGGACGAGTGTTCACCAAATCTGCATAGGCTTTAAAATCTTCATAACGACCCGAGCGTACCGCACGATGCAAAGCGTTGATCACGTCTGGATTAAAGGCGTGATATTCTTTACCATGAACATATTTTAACAAACCGCCTGCATCGATTGGCTTGCGTGCAGTCCATGCCAAGCTTGCCAATTTTTTCTGATCATTTTCCAAATCAGCAAAACTTGCCCCTTCGATACGACTCGGCACGCCTGTAAAGCATTTTTCTACCACATCTTTAGATAAACCAACTGCTTCAAAAAGCTGTCCGCCACGATAAGACGCAACCGTTGAAATACCCATTTTTGACAAGACTTTTAGTAAGCCTTTGTTGATACCCTTGCGGAAGTATACTTGAGCCTGTACTGGATCGCCTAATAATTCACCTTGTTGAATCAAATCCACAATCACATCATACGCCAAGTATGGATAAATCGCTGTTGCACCAAAACCGAGCAATACTGCAAATTGATGTGGATCACGTGCAAAACCTGTTTCCAAAATCAAGTTAGCATCACAACGTAAGCCATTTTTCATCAAGTCATGATGCACTGCACCTGTGACCATCACGGCATTGGCAGGCAAATAACCTTCACGGATATTTCTATCTGATAAAATAATCAAAGTTTTGCCATCAAGTACCGCTTGTGCTGATTCACGGCAAATACGCTCAATCGTTGCTTCCAAACCTTCGCTTTCAGGATAATTAAGATCAATCTCAGCACATTGAAAATCTTCACGCTCTAAATGACGCAATTGGTGCATTTTTGAATGTGATAAAATTGGATTTGGTACGATCAAACGTTTGGCGTGTTCTGGACTTTGTTCAAACACATTTTGCTCACGACCAAAACAGGTCTCCAATGACATCACAATCGCTTCACGCAATGGGTCAATCGGTGGGTTGGTCACTTGGGCAAACTGCTGACGGAAATAATCCGAAACATGACGCACTTGACGTGATAATACTGCCATTGGCGTATCGTCACCCATCGAGCCTACGGCTTCTTGACCTGTTTCAGCGATTGGACGAATCAATTGATCACGTTCTTCACGCGTTACCATAAACATTTTTTGTGCAGCATTTAATGCATCGCCAGTCAAACCATCTTTATACATGCTTTGTTCAAGCTGTGGATCATTTGGCATTTTGACTGCATTTTCACGCAACCACTCGCGATATGGACGCATATTTTTAAGATGATTATTGACATCTTGAGTATTCAAGATTTTGCCTGTATCGGTATCAATGACAAGCATCTGACCAGGGCCAACACGCCCTTTTGCCAGTACATCTTCTGATTTGTAATCCCATGTGCCGACTTCTGAAGCAATAGTGATATAACCATTCTTGGTAGTAACCCAACGTGCAGGACGCAAACCGTTACGATCTAACATACAAATCGCATGACGACCATCTTGTAAAACTAAGCCCGCAGGACCATCCCACGCTTCCATATGTTTTGAGTTAAATTCATAGAACGCACGTACGCCAGCATCTAACGTTTCTACGTTTTGCCATGCTGGTGGTACGAGCATACGTAATGCACGGAAAAAGTCCATTCCGCCACTCACCAGAATCTCAAGCATATTATCCAAGCTTGAAGAGTCTGAGCCTGTACGGTTTACTAATGGTGTGCATTCTAGCAAACCTGGTAATAATGGATTTTCAAATTTTGGCGTACGTGCCATAGACCAGTTACGGTTGGCAGTGATGGTATTAATTTCACCATTGTGTGCCAAATAACGGAACGGCTGTGCCAAGTGCCAACGTGGCAACGTATTGGTAGAGAAACGTTGGTGAAAAACAACAATGTGTGAATGTAAACGTTCATCAGCAAGGTCAGGATAGAACTGACTGATGGCTTCAGGCATCATCAAGCCTTTATAACTGATCACCGTTGAACATAGCGTATTGACATAAAATAGCGGATCTTGAGTCAGTTGTTTTTCTGCACGACGGCGTGCTAAGAATAATTTACGATTAAATTCAACCTCATCCAATCCCATCGGACAATTGACAATCACTTGTTCAAACAATGGCAATGAACGTAGGGCAATTTCACCTAGTACATCAAGATTAACAGGCACTTTACGCCAAGCTAGGACTTTTAAACCTTCTTCAGCCAATTCATGATTTAAGGTTTGACGTGCATGCTGTGCAAGGTTTTCATCTGTGTTAAGAAAAATTGTCCCCACAGCAAAAATTTGACTTAATGTGGTATTGCTCAGCTTTTTGGCTTCTTCACGAAAAAATTCTTTTGGCATTGCTAACAGCAAACCACAACCATCACCCGTCTTACCATCAGCAGCAATACCGCCACGGTGGGTCATGCAACTCAAACTATGAATCGCCGTCTTGACCAAATGATGGCTTGGTTCGCCTTGCATATGGGCGATTAAACCAAAGCCACAGTTATCCTTAAATTCATCAGGCTGATATAAGCCTTTTGGCTGTTGCAATGGCTGCGTTGTTGGCTGTTGCATGGCGTTCCCCTTTTATGGTGTAGTTCGCAATCATTTTTAGCATTATCCACACAATCAATGTGCGATTAAGCTTAGGTCTTTCTGTGTTCAGTCATCAGCAATATTTGACTTGGCGTACGGTAAAAAGTTTATCAACAATATTTCACCGAGCTTATAACAAAAGCAAATACCATGCCAATATGGATATAAACTCAAATATATCCGTTTGACTGTCATAACAATTATTTGTCGTCACTCAAATATAGTCCCAAAAACCTATCTATTCTAATTTATTTTACGTTATTTTTTTCTAATAAAAAATATTTTTATAAAATATTCTTTTTTTATTGACCGCTGCGTTTTTTACAAAAAAAAATCTTGCACTATGAAAGTGCAAGATTTTTGTTCATTCATCCGTTTATTCCATCAAAAAGGATCAACCACTTGCTCACCATTACGTCGAGGTGCCTGATTTTGTGGTGGATTAACACGTTGCGTATCCGTCTTTGGTGCTGGTGCATGGCTATCATTGTTCCCAGCAATATTATAATTATTTCTTGAAGAATTTGGGGAAACTGGTGCCTTTGGTGGTGGCGGATTATAAGGTAAAGGGCCTGTGGTCGTTAATGGGCTTGTGGTTGGTACTCTTGTAGTTGGAGCTGTAACGGATGTGTCCGTGATCACACGTGGCTGATTTACCCTTGACAATACAACGTTGCGAAGCCCTGTATCTATGGTTTTCTCCTCGCTTCCCATATCATTGACTAGCTTTTCATAATCACCAATCTTTTTGATTTGAGGTTTAACACTTTCAGGTAAAGCGAATTTGGTCTTTTGCAATGCTTGCGTAGCCAAGTTCTGATCATTAAATACGCCATAAAACAAGGCATAACGCTCAGGATTCTTACCATCTTGTGTACGAATATAGAAATATTGAGCACGATCAGCACTCTTATCCAAATAAGATAAAAGCAACTTTTCTTCAGTCACTTCCATGACCTGAATACTAAACTTGTTCTTATTGGTGACAATAAATTTATTACCACGAAACTCTGGTGCATGGTCTGCAATCACTACGACACGCTGTGTCAAATTCAACGCAGGAACTTCATTGACAAATGCACCAAGGTCTTTTGTATTGGCAATGGTTTCCATTTGAACGGCACGTACAGCAACTTCTTCAGTATCTTCGACTTGTGGCTTTTGTTGTACTTCGATTTGTGGCTTAGGCTTTAATAGCCACAAAATCATAAATACAGAAAAACAAATCGCAGCCAAGGCAATGACGATTAATTGCTTAATGGTATACCATGTACCTGAAGTTGCTGTTTGTGCCATAATGATACTCAAATAATTGCAACGGCTTGATTTTCAGAAATCACCGTTTCTAAATCAGAAGGATTAAATTGCTTGGTAACAATAGCTTTGCCTAATTTCTCAAGTAAAATTAAACGTAATTGTCCTTGCAAGACTTTTTTATCATGTGCCATATGTGCCAAAAATTCATCGACAGGAATAGCTGCTGATAATACTGGTAAATGAGCTCGTTTTAGAATGTGACGAACACGATCTACATCCGCAGTAGAGATCCATCCATTTAACTGTGACAAATGTGCTGCCATCACCATGCCCACGGCAATCGCCTCACCATGTAGCCATTCACCATAGCCCATATGTGCTTCAATGGCGTGACCAAAGGTATGACCTAAATTCAGCAAAGCACGGTCACCTTGCTCAGTTTCGTCACGTGCAACAATCGCAGCTTTGTGTGCACAACAACGCAAAACCAGCTGTGCAATTAGCTCAGCGTCACGTTGCATGATAGCATCCATATTTTGTTCTAGCCATACTAAGAAATCTGCATCGCCAAGTAAAGCATATTTAATGACTTCAGCCATACCTGCAGAAAATTCACGATCAGGTAGTGTTGCAAGTACTGCCATATCAGCAATCACGGCTTCAGGCTGTTTAAATGCACCAATCATATTTTTGCCCAAAGGATGATTAACTGCAGTTTTTCCGCCAACGCTTGAATCAACTTGCGATAATAATGTTGTTGGAATTTGAATAAACGCCACGCCACGCTGAAAAGCGGCAGCAGCAAAACCTGACATATCACCAATCACGCCCCCGCCTAAAGCAATGATGGTGCAATCACGATTAAAACGATGCGTCAATAATGCATCAAAGATCATGTTAAGATGATTTAAGTCTTTAAATTTTTCACCGTCTGGAAGAATACAGCTGGCTACTGTCTTACCTAATGTTTGTAATTGTTGTTGATATTGCTGTAGATATATTGGTGCTATCGTATCGTTAGTCACAATCATCACTTGATCAGAAATGATGTAATCAGCTAATAGCTCATGACTTGCTAGCTGATTTCCGATAAAAATAGGATAACGTCTGGCACCAAGTTCAACATATAAAGTTTGCATAGCACTAATTCACATGATTTAAATTATGTTGCTCAACATAACATTTTATCGCCTCCATAACCAGCTTTGCCATGTCTTTTGGTGAACCCTGCTGACTTGGCACAATAATGTGTGCTGCTTGACGATATAATGGATCACGTTGCTCTAACAACTGCTGCAATTTTAGCTGTGGATTATCAACCTTCAGCAAAGGACGGTTACGATCTCGTGCCGTACGTGCCAATTGAATTTCCACTGGGGTATATAAATAAACTACTAAACCGCGAGCATGTAAATGCTCACGGTTTTCGGCTTGAGTAACAGCTCCACCACCTGTCGCCAGAATGATGGATTTGCGACGAGTTAAATCTTCGATAACCATTTTTTCACGCGTTCTGAAGCCTTCTTCACCTTCTTTTTCAAAAATCCAAGGTATGTTAGCGCCAGTACGTGCTTCAATTTCATGATCGCTATCAACAAAATCTCTCTGCAGAAATTCAGCTAAGTAGCGACCTATAGTGGTTTTGCCTGCACCCATTGGTCCTACCAGATAAATATTAGGCAAGCTCAATGTTTGCAGGCGATTCATACAATTTAACTCTACAACTTAGCGGTTAACGCTATTGTCTGCCACAATGCGTGGAGTTACGAACACAAGCAACTCATTGCGGTTATCGACTTTTTGGGTTCTCTTGAACAAACTACCGACTACAGGCAGATCACCCAAAACAGGCACTTTCGTTACTCTGCTACTGTTAGTGCTTTCAAAAACCCCACCTAATACAATTGTTTCACCGTTTCCGACCAATACATTAGTATTAATATGGTTAGTGTCGACTGTCAATTCACCATTTTCGGCTGTAGTACCGATGCTGTCTTTATTAATATTCAACTCCATACCAATTTTACCTTCTGGGGTAATGCTTGGCGTAACATCTAGCAATAACACTGCGTCTTTGAATGAAACAGTAGCCATCGCTACACCACCAACGTTAGACATTGTTTGGTAAGGAATCTGCGTACCAGATTTAATAGTCGCTTTTTGCTTATCAGCAGTCAAAACTTTTGGTGTAGACACGATTTCGGTTAAACCATCTGCTTGTGCAGCTGATAATTCTAAGTCCAATGCCAAGTCTGAAAGTCTTAATAATCCAAAAGCAACACGACCAGCTGCATTAGCAATACCTAAATCGACATTTAGGTTATTCATTAATTCAGCCCCTGATGGTGCACGTGAGCCACCGCCATTTGCCAAATCACCTAAGCTTCTTGTACTTCCGCCAACTACTAAACTATTTCTTCCACCTGCAGATGGTGTGAATACACCCCATCTCACACCTAAATTCTTTGTAAACTCGTTTGTTGCACGCACGATACGCACTTCAATCATTACTTGACGTAACGGTACATCAACTAAGCTCAACATCTTACGCACTTTATCAATGTTTTGTGCAGTATCATTAATAATCAATGTATTAGTACGATCATCAGAAACAGCACTACCACGTGGACTTAATAAGGTATCCAAAGAAAGGTTATCAGCTGGGTTACCATTACCGGCATTAGTTGCTTCACGAGATTTATCGTTATTTGCACGCACATCTGTTAATAGCTTTAATACTGCAGAAGCTTTAGCATAGTTCAATTTAATGTAATCAGTCTGAATCGGAATTTGTCGTGCAGATTGCGCACGCATATCTGCTTCTTCTTTTTCAGTTTTAAGTAACTCAGCAACAGGAGCAACCTGAATAACATTACCATTTTGTCGCTTATCTAGACCTTTAGTCTTCATAATCACGTCAAGTGCTTGATCCCAAGGTACATCTTTCAAGCGGATGGTAATTTGCCCTTGCACAGAGTCTGCCGCAACAATGTTATTGCCAGTAAAATCTGCTAGCAATTGTAAGACACGACGTACTTCAATATCTTGGAAGTCCAAGGATACTTTTTTACCTGTATAAGTTTTTTGAGCACGATTTGTTACAACATTGTTTATGTCAGCTGGACGCTTAACACTAATTGTTAAACGATCATCAGTCTGATACGCCATGTACTCATAATTACCTGTTGGTTGAATAACGATAACACCGTTATTGCCTTCGTTATAAGCATCAACAGTTGTTACAGGTGTACCAAACTCACCAACATTTAAGCGACGTGCAAGATGTGTAGGCACACGGCTACCCAACATACGAACCACTACACGGCTACCTTGTTGTTGTACATCTACCGGCGTGTTACCGCTTAATAGTCGAATATTAACCAAGCCTTCATTTTGAGAACCACGCTCAAAGCCGATGTTTGCCAAGCCAATAGATTGTGCTTGACGGTTTGGATTAACTGTAGTGCTACCTACACTTAGTTTAGGAGTCACTTTAACAACTAAGTTATTACCTTCAGTCTTTGTAGTAAACGCACCAAATTCTTTTAGATTTACTGTAACGCGTGAACGTTGGCTATCTGACTCAGTAACAACATTTGAAACTTCATTGCTGCCGACAGTTAAATCTGTTGTAGCAACTTTATTTGCTACACCTTCAAAGTCTAAAACCAAGCGTGATGGATTGTTTAATTGATAAGCTTTTGGTTGTTGCGGTAAACCATTGAAAGCCATACGCAACTCTGTGCCTTGATCTGTAGAAGTCGTGCTGGTTACGTTAGTAATACCTACTTGTGCCTGTGCAACTTGCATCATTCCCATTGCTAAGGCTGTAATAGCAAATTTGTTCATGGTAAATCCCATATTCATAGATAATTTGGTGGCGTTCAAAAGTGTGATCTTTTTCATTTTGCTCTTCCTTATTTCACCGCAGCGTCGCGTAAAACCATGGTACGAGGGCGTTCTACATAACCATCTTGACCATCTGGTACGATTTCTACGATGGAAATTTGATTTGTTGTAATGTTTACAACGCGACCGCTGTTTTCACCAAGATAATTTCCACGTTGTACAGGTGTAATCTCACCATCTTTAGATAAGATCAATGCAACTATACCCACACCCGGACGATACATCGTCCCTTTCATAATCAAATCCTCTAAAGGATAAGATTCAAGAGGCTGTTTAATGCGATTAGGGTTTGGATAAACACGTCGTCCAGCCATTACACGCATTTCATTTGCTAAACTGGTAGAAATGAACGGGCTTTTCATCGCAAAAGCACCATAAGCATAGCTCGGAATAGGTGGAAAAACTGGCGGTGGAGGCACTGGCAGAGCTGGCTGATTACGGATCGTTTCCATTTCAGCAGTTGCTTTTTCTACTCTTGACTCACCCACACAACCTACCAAAGATAATGCAGCAACGAGCACCAAGACGTTAGAAGAAATTTTCAAATTACTCATCATTACTTCGCTCCTGACGCAGGTTTTGCAGAATCAGAAGATGCTGGTGCATTTGGATCTTTGCTTACAGCATCTGGCTTTTTATCCATATAACGATAGGTCTTGGCATTGATATTCATAATCAATTTAGTAGAGAACTTCTTAGGATCTTGCTCTACAGTTTTGATAGTGAAATCATGTAAGGTCACAATACGTGGCAGTGCAGCAATCGCTGTTACGAATCCACCCATACTGTGGTAACCACCAGTTACTGTAATATCTATCGGTTGTTCAATAAATATTTCTTGTTGGACTTCTGATAAAAGACTGATGTTCTTAAATTCAAGATCCGATGCCACACCTGCAGTATTGATATCTTGAACCAAGCCAGGAATCTCAGTTTCTTTAGGCAATTGTTGTAATTGCTCATTAAACTGTGCTTCCATCAACTTAATCTGCTCTTCATAAAGGGTCAAGTTTCTTAACTTAGAATCTTTATCTTTAAATTCAGTAAGCAAATTTTGGTTTTCAGCTTCGGCATTTGCGATTTCTTCTTGCAAACCTTTAATCAAAGCAAAATATGCCACTGCTGCGATAATCAACAGAATTAGGATATACATGGTCACTTTAACCGCAGTTGGCCAAGCACCAATGTTGTTTGGATCCATTTGCTGCAGCTGCTGCATATAGCGATTAAAGTCAAAGCCCTTTTTCGATGCTTCTACTGGTTCTTTTTCTAGATTTAATTTACTCATTATTCAACCCCTTATTTAGCTGTTGATGAAACAGCTTGCTCAACAGGTCTAGCAACTTCTGCACCTGTAGCAGGAGATGTTGATTGAACTGAAGAAGCCGGTTTTGCTGTAGCAGGAGCAGCGGAACTAGATGCAGGATGTGTTGTCGCAGGTTGAACAATTACAGGTGCAACTGGTTGTGTAGTCACTGGAGCTGAAGCAGTATTCGGATCAACGATGCCTGTCAATTTCTCTAAATCACCCAAATCAAGTGTCACAGTAAAGGTACCATAACTATCCTCAACACGTGGTAAAACGCCACCCGGTTGAGGTGCAGGCTGTTGCTCTGCTGCAATAAATGAACTCATAAAGGCATTTCTAAACCAAGCTGAAGTGCCTAGGTTACGCAAGAATCCAGCTACAGCTTCAGGGCTTTCAGCTTTACCCATGATTGTAAATTTATCACCTTTACGCGTAAATTCAGTCAAATACACATTTGCTGGTGTTAGACGTGTAATTTCATCAAATACGTGTACAATCACTGGACGAACACCTTGTAAGTCCTGAATGACTTTCATACGTTGTTCAATCGCATCACGCTGTGCTTTCAAACCATCCATGCTCTTTAGTTTTTGATCTAAAGTCGCATTTTCGGTTTTAACCATTTCATTGGCTGCTTGCTGATCATTAAGTTGACCATCAAAGTAGAACCAAACTGCACCCACAAGTGCTGCACCAATCAGTGCAACAAAGATACTTGTAGCGATAAATTCGCGTTTCTTTTGTTCACGGCGTTCTTCACGCCATGGTAATAGGTTAATTCTAGCCATTAGTCAAAGCTCCGTAATGCTAGCCCGCAAGCCACTAACAAAGATGCAGCATCACGTTCAAGTTGCACAATATCCACCTGACTTGCATGGGTCATGCGGATAAATGGATTAGCTAATGTCACACGATAACCTAGATTTTCTTGTAAAATCTTAGGCAAACCACGTAAGTTAGCACCACCACCTGCAAGTAATAAATGATCTATCTCAGAATATTTTGATGATGAAAAGAAGAACTGCAACGCACGTGCTGCTTGTTGAGTTAATGCATCTACATACGGATAGAAAACTTCTGTATCATAATCATCTGGTAAATCATGATCACGTTTGACTGCTTCTGCACGATCATAAGCCAAGCCATAACGTTGCTGAATCTCTTGGGTTAACTGACGACCACCGAAACCTTGCTCACGCGTATAAATAACTTGGTTGCTATCTAATACACTGAGTGTCATTTGAGTGTGACCGATATCCAAGATACCCACAACATTAGAACCGATAGGAAGACTATCTTTCATCAGTTCGTATGTACGTTCGATTGCATATGAATCAACGTCCATAACTTGTGGTTTCAGTCCAGCCAGCTCCAACGCCTCAACACGTTTTTCAACGTTTTCAGTACGTGTGGCGACCAGTAGAACTTCTACACGGCTTGGGTTACGTTCTAGACGCTTTTGCACTTCAAAATCCAAACTCACTTCATCAAGTGGGTAAGGAATATATTGCTCAGCATCCATACGGATCTGTACTTCGCGTTCGTCATCGCCCACATCTGCGTCCATTTCAATTACTTTCGTAATCGCACTAGCAGCAGGTACAGCCATGGCAGCACTCTTAGTACTTGGGTTCGCTCGATTGTAGGCACGCTCAATGGCATCACCGACATTGTCTATCTGAACGATAGTTTTATCGATAACGTCATTCTCAGCCAAAGGAATAGAAGCGTATGCTTCAATATGGTATTTACCACCCTTTGTACTCAGTTGCAGCATTTTAACTGTTGTAGAGCTTACATCTACGCCAATTACGCCTTTCGTCGATTTTGACTTTAATTTAAGCACAATTTGTTTTCCTAATTCTTTTATCCCCTAAGAAGTGTCAATTATGCACTATTTTTTTCATATTAGCACGCATTATTGCTAACATTCTGCACAACTTAACGTTATACTTAGGCATCTTTAAATTTTTGACACATGCTCAGGCATATTAAAACCTAGTTATGAAGCAAAATCTAGCACAAAAAGGACATATTCATCCTTTTTTCTCGGTCATTATTCTTGGCACCCTCGCTTTACCGATGGGCTTCTATGGTATGTACTTATACATCACACCATCTTTGCCGAGTATGTCCAGTCTACAAAAAGCACCTCTCGAAAAGCCAATGCAAATTTATAGTAAAAATAATGTATTGCTTGCTGAGTTCGGTGATCGTCTGTCTTTACCTGTGCAATATAATGAAATTCCTCAAGATTTTATTCATGCTTTTTTAGCTGCCGAAGATTCGAGCTTTTTTGAGCATGGTGGCGTCAGCTTCAAAAGCTTAGGACGTGCAATGTCGGAGTCTGTGAGTGGTGACGGTGGACAAACTGGTGGCTCCACCATTACCATGCAGGTTGCAAAAAATTATTATCTTAGTCCTGAACGAACTTTACGCAGAAAACTGACCGAAATCTTCCTTGCACGCAAGATTGAACAAAACCTAACCAAAGAAGAAATTTTAACGCTTTATGTGAATAAAATTTTCTTGGGTAAGAATGCTTACGGTATTCAGGCAGCAGCACGTATTTACTACGATAAAGATTTAAAACAACTGACTTTGGCGGAAAAAGCCATGTTAGCTGGCTTACCTAAAGCACCTTCTCGTTTCAACCCTGTGGTAAATCCTGAGCGTGCTTTAGAGCGTCGCAATTGGATTTTAGGACGTATGTTGCAACTTGGTTATATCAATCAAGCTGCATACGATGCGGCAATTTCGGAACCTATCCAACTGCGTATCAACGAACGTAAAGTTGTCGAACAACATCCTTATGTCACTGAAGCAGTCCGTAAGGAACTGACCGATCGTTTTGGCGAACAGGTGATTAATAGTGGTATTCGTGTTTATACAACTGTTGATACACGTCGCCAAACCATTGCTGAAGAAGCTGTACGCAAAGGTTTAGAAGCTTATGATGCTCGTCATGGATGGCGTGGTGTGGAAGCACATGATCAACCTTTGCAAAATTTTATTCCTTATAATAATACTTGGCCTGCAAAAGTGACCAAAGTACTTGCAAACAGTTTTGAAGCAGAAATGCAAGATGGTAGTAAAGTTACCATACCTTGGTCAGGCATGAATTGGGTTCGCTTGTATCGCAATGCCAATAACCCAGGACCAGCAGCCAGCCGTGCATCTCAGATTGTTAAAGTCAATGATATTGTACGTTTACGTCCAACTAATGACGAAAAAACCTCTTGGAAACTTTTCCATATCCCTGTCGCACAAGGTCAATTGATCTCACTTAATCCAAATAGTGGTGCGATTGAGGCAATGGTAGGTGGTTATAGTTTTTATCAGTCTAAGTTTAACCGTGCTACGCAAGGTTTCCGTCAACCAGGCTCAACGATTAAGCCATTTGTTTATGCCTTAGTCTTAGAAAAAGGCATGACCCCAACCACATTGATCAACGATGCACCCATTAATATTGGTGGCTGGCGTCCAAAAAACTCTGACGGTAAGTATGCAGGTTTAATGCCATTACGCCGTGCACTTTACTTATCACGTAACACCGTGTCAGTACGTATTTTGCAAAGTGTGGGTATTGAGCGTGCACGTCAGTTCATGATGGACGTAGGCATGCACGACAGTATGATTCCTAAAAATTATACTATTGCTCTAGGTACACCAAATGCATTACCAATTCAAATGGCAACAGGATATGCGACTTTTGCCAATGGCGGTTTCCGTGTACAGCCGTATCTTATCGATCGTATTGATGATATTAATGGCAAAATGGTTTATCGTGCTGATCCAGTGTATGCATGTGTCAAATGTGCAATCGAACAGCAAAAGAAAGAAGAGCAATACAGCAAGTTGCTTGATGCAAGCATGAATGCCAAAGATGACGAAAATACTGATAAAAAATCTAAAAAATCTAAAGATGAGCAAAAGCAGGAAGAAATTGCCGCTTTAGAAGCATCTGTTATGCCTGCAAAAGCGACCAATCAGACACAACAAACCATTCGTCCAGCAAGTGAATATCGCCAAGCAAGACGTATATTAAAATCAAGCACCGCATACCAAATGTCAAACATTTTGCGTGACGTAATTCAGCTCGGTACTGGTCGTGCTGCGATGAAATTAGGTCGTGATGATTTGGGTGGTAAAACAGGGACAACGAATGATGCCAAAGACGCATGGTTTGCAGGATTTAACGGTGACTTAGTCACTATCACATGGGTTGGTTTTGATAGACCAAGTACGTTAGGTCGAAGCGAATACGGCGGTGTTGCAGCACTACCAATTTGGATGGAATACATGGGTAAATCCTTAAAAGGTCGCCCATCATCTTGGGTGACATTAGACAGTAGTGCAGAGGCAAACAAAGCCTTTAACCGCAATGAGACTCAGGCTGAAAGCAAAGACGCCAAAGGCAAAACACAAAAACGTGTGATTCAAAACAATGCCAGCTCAAGTGATGAGCCACCTATGGCAATTGCAATGTATCGCCCAGTTACACCAACAACAAATAGTGGCAGCAGTGCTAACAGCAGCTCAAATCGTAACTCCAATAATAGTGGTAACGATGACTATGCTATTACACCACTTGCTCCACCACCTAAACGTCCAAAAACCAACGACTTTGAAGATTTACCTGGTGAACAAATCATCCTACCAAGCGATGAGCATCCACCTGAATTGAAAAATCAATAGTTGTAAAAAAGCATACTTATAAAAGTATGCTTTTTTGTTCTAACCGCTCAAACTGGTTATGCTTATTACGCCTTATCCACATAGGCAGACCAGATTTTTTGACCCTGTGAAGTCGCTAATCGCAATTCTAGCTGATCACCACGCTGCAACGCACCCACACCTGCTGGCGTGCCTGTCATGATCACGTCACCTGCTTGTAGACTAAAATTTTCTAAAGTTTTAATCAAAATTTCATTGATATTAAAAATCATTTTTGCAGTATGACCTTGTTGTTTCAACTGTTGATTTTGCCAAAATTCAAATTCAACATTTTGCCAATCTGCAATCACATTACTAGGCAACCATTCTGCCAACACACACGAGCCATCAAAAGCTTTGGCACGCTCCCACGGGTAGCCTTTGGCTTTTAACTCGCCTTGTAAATCACGCAAAGTCAGATCCAAGCCCAAAGTCACCGCATCAATACTGGCTAGTAATTGCTGATCATCATAAGACTCGCCACACTTTAAATCTTGTCCTATACGAATGCACAGTTCACATTCATAATGACAACTACCCCATTGTGACTGCCATGTAATCGCTTGATGATTATCAATAATACTGCTATTTGGTTTGATAAATAAAATTGGGTAATCAGGCACGGCATTGCCCAACTCTTGTGCGTGCTCGACATAATTACGCCCAATACACACGACTTTCGAGATCTGATGAACGACTGACACAACTCACTCCTTGCTTTGTTGATTTAAAAATTACTTTATCAAAAAATAGATGATGAACAACTATTTTGAACGATTTAAAAATGCCTTTTCAAATAATTCACGTTTACCCGTCTGTTCAATGGCATTTTTAGACACCAAAATCATGGTACGTGATTTGAGTTCAATTGCATAGCACAGTTTGCCTACACGAAAGCCCTCTACACCGTCATAAGAAAAGGCTTGCTGTTTATCCCCCATCGAAATCACAAACTCATCCTGATACAAATCAATCCCTTGTTCAATCTCTGTAAAACGTGCTTGATTTTTTTGAAATTGTTTACGAAAAATCCAAGGTAAAATCACTAATCGCATCAATAATTGCAAGATTAAAAAGCTTGCACCCAGAATCACAAAGAATTTGCCTTGTCCATTCCAGCCCAAATAAAAACCCCACCCCATGATCAGAACGCTTAGTAATGGCGTAAGCCATGCAGTCATTTTTTGTCGTCCAAAAATGGTTAAATTCACACCTTCTTGGAATTCTTCTATAGTTAAGCGGTGACGACTTTGCAAAATGGGATTACGATTAAGATTAGACATCTGACTTTCATCAACAAAAAAACAGCAATTACCTTAATGAATTTGTAGTGAAAACTCAAGGTTTTTATTATTTTTAAGTTAAGTAGACAATAAAAAACCACCTATCAATGATAAGTGGTTTTTTAAGAATATGGTGCGCTCAGAGAGATTCGAACTCCCGACCCCTTAGTTCGTAGCCAAGTGCTCTATCCAGCTGAGCTATGAGCGC
>NZ_JBHFHK010000024.1:0-29764 GCF_041928215.1 Hubeiibacter jixunmingi
GCGTTTAAATTGGCTGTCGCTAAAGCCCTTGATTGTTTCGTATCTCATCTTGTCATTATATCAAAACTTTCGCAAGATGTCTATTACATTCTATATTCTTTGGTATTGGAAGGTATCTTGTTTGCAAAATGTACTTTTAAATAATAGTTTGATTATTAAAAATATGAAAGGTGATGTCATAGAAATTAATAACTGTGATTATGCGATAGAGAATATTATTCCCAAAGGGCATAGTAGTGAAGATGAAAGCCATATTAGAATATGTATCTATTTTGAAGGTAATACCTACTTTTTATTTGGAAAGAAAAAATATAAAGAAGAGCTTCTTTGTAGATTAGATAAGGTGTTGGGTAACTATTTGGGAGAAAAGGAAAAAATCTATGGTAGCAAATAGATTGATTAAAAATTGAATTGATATGTTTTTTATACGAATATTTCAAGTGCTTTACCTTTGCTAGAGCATTAGAAAAGAAATTCCTAAAAAATCCCTTTCCAAAAAAAATTTTTGTTATAGAATATGCTAATTTTGTTTTTTACCAAGATGATGGGGGACGCATCTCATGTTGCATATCGCTGCTTTGCACAAGCCAAGCCAATTACAGCTTAATTCTCAAGGGAATTTAAAGCATTTCCTGACGACAGAAGGCTTATCTCAAGCGACTTTGACCCATATTCTCGATACTGCTGATAGCTTTTTTAATGAACAAGGTCAATTGATCACCAGTCCTTTATTAGAAGGTCGTACGGTGATGAATTTATTTTTTGAAAATTCTACCCGTACTCGTATGACTTTTGAAGCGGCTGCAAAACGCTTGTCTGCCAATGTCTTAAACATTGATATTGCTCGTTCAAGTACAAACAAAGGCGAAACATTGCGTGATACGCTATGGAATTTGGAGGCAATGGCAGCCGATATTTTTGTAGTACGTCATGGGTCGTCTGGTGCGGCCCATTTTATTGCCCAAGATGTCTGCCCGAATGTGGCGATTATTAATGCAGGCGATGGCCGTCATGCCCATCCAACCCAAGCCATGCTCGATATGCTGACCATTCGCCGTGAAACCAAACGCCCATTTTCAGAGCTTAGCATTGCCATTATTGGTGATATTAAACACTCTCGTGTGGCACGTTCAAACATTGCCGCTTTGCAAACTTTGGGCTGTCAAGATATCCGTGTGGTCGCCCCAAATACATTACTACCGTCAGGTTTTGCCGATTATGGCGACCATGTACGTTTATGCAACAATATGGATGAGGGTGTGAAAGATTGTGATGTGGTGATTGCTTTACGTATTCAAAATGAACGTATTGATTCACCTGCCTTGTCTTCACCGCAAGAATTTTTCAAAACTTTTGGCTTAGATGATCGTCGTGTCAAACTTGCCAAGCCTGATTGTATCGTGATGCACCCTGGCCCGATGAACCGTGGTGTAGAGATTGCATCAAGCGTAGCAGATGGTGAACAGTCGGTGATTTTAAAACAAGTGACCAATGGTATTGCCGTACGTATGGCGGTATTGGCATTGTCGATGCAAGGGCAGTTGGTTGAGCAAGGTTTACCAAGCTTTGACATTCCACTTTAATCAGCACAATAAATTGAGGAAAATAGTATGAATAGCATTCAAATTAAAAATGTACGTCTCATTAACCCAATGACGCAAACTGAACAAGTGCAAGATGTATATGTGCAAAATGGTAAACTGGTCGAAAAATTGGACAATGTATCGCAAGTGATTGATGCAACGGGGCAATGGTTGATGCCGACCATGGTGGACTTGTGTGCCAATCTGCGTGAACCAGGACAACAACAACACGGCACACTACAATCCGAAGGGATAGCAGCTCGTGAGCAAGGCATTCTGCATGTAGTAATTCCGCCTGATTGTAAACCGATTGTGCAAGATAATGGGGCGTTGATTCAAGGCTTAAAAGAAAAAGCATGGCAAGATGCAGGTATTTATTTGCATATTACGGGGGCATTAACGCAAGGCTTGGAGGGCAAACAACCATCCAATATGGCAGGCTTGCAAAAAGGCGGTTGTTTATTGGTATCGAATGCTTATGCGGCTTTTGAAAATGATGATGTGATTTTACGTACCTTGGAATATGCCGCAGGTTTGGATTTGACTGTGGTCTTTTATCCAGAAGAACCGCAGATCGCCAAAGATGGTTGCGTACATCAAGGCTTTACCGCATCACGTCAAGGCTTGCCGACCATTCCTACTTTGGCAGAAACCGTGGCTTTGGCAAAATATTTGTTGATGGTGGAAGCGACTGGGGTAAAAGCCCATTTTGGTCTATTGTCGTGCGGTGCATCGGTGGATTTAATCCGTATCGCCAAAGAAAAAGGCTTGAATATCACTGCTGACGTGGCGATTCATCAATTGCATCTAACCGATGATGTGACCGATGGTTTTAATACTTTGGCACATGTACGTCCGCCATTACGTTCTGCCAAAGACCGTGACTTGTTGCGTGAGGGCGTGGCGAGTGGCGTAATTGATGCGATTTGTAGTCATCACGAACCATTAAACGCATCAGCAAAACAAGCACCATTTGCGGAAACCCAAGCAGGGATTAGTGCTTTTGATAGTTTTGTGGCGTTGGGTGTAGCATTGGTTGAGCAAGGTCTATTATCGCCTTTACAATGGACAAATCGTGTCACTACACAGCCTGCCAATATTGCCAATATTGCTGACGCATGGGCAGCGCAGCATGGTTGGGTATTGATTGACCCGAATGCAAAATGGACGCTCAATGCTGAAAATATCCGTTCAAAAGGCAAAAATACCCCTTTAATCGGTGCGGAAGTGCAGGGTAAAGTAGTACAAGTGTTTGCATAATTGCTGAGAAAAATCAGATGGATAACTGTGTTATTCATCTGATTTTATTGTTTTGAAATACAAAACTCTAATTATTTTTAAGTGTATTTTAGGTGAAATATGATGACTTTGGATGAAAAAATTTCGGCTGAAATATACAATGAGATTATGATTGATTTGGTTTCTGATTATAAACGACGTTTTCAAAATAAATCGTTTTATCAGCAACTTAACGAAGAAGATAAACAAGAAATTGATATATTACTTGAAAGGTTTGCTGTGGATATCGTATCAACAATTTTGGGTGGCTTGGATGGTAGCACAAAATTAGGACATTTTTTTGGAGGATTTTCTGTTCACTATGAGGGTGAAAACATTTTTCCATCTTTACAAGATAACTTTTTAGGTTTTTATGAAGATGATTTTGATAAAAAACATAAAATAATTGTCGAGTAACTCAATTTTAGCAACTTTTAATCGCAAAGTGATTGATATTGTATGAAACGTTCTTGTTAGAATGAATCATTTAAATGCGACAAATGTACGCAATTACCGAATATAAATCACTTCATTAGGTAGCTCATTGACATCGATGACATGATGGTCGTTGATATGAAAGTCTTTTAATAACATTGCAATCTGATTCAACAGTTCATACAAGGCATCGATTTGTTGTTGCTGTTTAAATTTTTCAATTGTTTGCTGACATAGTCCTTGCCATGTTTCGTCACTGACTACAGCATCTATACCGCGATCAGCAACAATATGTAATTGATGTTCGCAAAGATTAAGATAAATCAGAACGCCTGAATTGTACTGGGTATCCCAAACTCGATATAGACCAAACAAATCTAAAGCTCTGGCGCGGCAGTCTTGGTGATAGGCACTAGACAATGGCAAAGCATTTTCGATAATCAACACAATCTCAGCAAAATGGTGCTGCTCTGCTTGTGTAATGGCTTGAGTGAGTCGTGCTTTACTTTCGCTATTCAACCAGCGTTGTTGAAAATACGGCACAAAAGACAGCTGACGCAACCAGCGTAAAAAGCTCGGTTTGGAGTGTATCACTTGCATAATGTATATAATCCTAATTTACCATGAACCGCCAGCACCACCACCACCGAAGCCACCGCCACCACCGCTCCAGCCACCGCCGCTGCCTGATGAACCACCACCAAAGCCACCGCCGAAACCGCCACCGTGACGTCCACTACGTTGTACATGACCACCATTTGTGAATAAGCGATCTAACATCAACACAAACAAAATAAACCATATGATCATGGCAATGATTAAGCTGATAATAAAAGAAAAACCAAAACTCATTGCCATGGCAAAACCAGCTAAAGCAAAGAAACTTGCACCCAAAAAGCGTCCAAAAATAGAATAAATCATCGGACCTAGAAAAAAGGCAAGGATAAACATTAAACCAAAAGGCGAGCCTTTATCATTTTCAGCGGTTTGTTGCTGGGCCTCATCCGCTTTGGCAAGCACGTCAGGGTCAGTCTTTAAGCGTTGCTCGATGCGATTGAGTGCTGCATCAAAACCACCATAATAATCGCTTTGTCGAAAATGTTCGGCAATATCTTCACGGATGATACGGCTGGCAATCGAATCTGGAATCACACCTTCAATACCGTAGCCTGTCAAAATATACATTTTACGGTCATTGATTGCGGCAACAATTAAAATACCATTATCAATACCTTTTTTACCCAGTTTCCAACGCTCTGCTATATTTAACGTATAATTAAAAATCGGCTCACCATTGGTCGTTGGTACAGTGACAATCGCAATCTGAGCCAATCCTTGTCCAAAAATAGAGCGGATTTTTTGTTCAAGCTGCTGTTTTTGATTGGCAGATAAAACTTGGGCTTGGTCTATGACAGGATTATCCAACAATAATTGACTGGCTTGCTGAAATTCGGCATTAGACTGGCGTGGGCTAGACGGGCTGGGATTGGCATTTTGTGTTGCAGAGGTATTATCTTGCCCAATCAGCATGGTATCTTGAATAGCATCATGTTCCGCCAAATGTTCTTGCAATGCAGGATTTTTGGCGATTTGTGTAGCTAAAATGGCATCATCGGATTGGTTAGACGGATTGACTGCTTGTATATCTTTGGCAGAGGCAGTCGCTGTATTGGGCGTGGTATTGTCTTGTGCATGGACAATACCAGCCCAATAAGTACTGCTAAAAATCACTAATACCGCTGACAAGACAAACGATTTTAAATAACCCAAGACCTTATTTTTTGATCGATGCCGTACGTCTGCCATGCTCATGATAATCAATCCTTATTACACTTATTGTGCAGTGCTTGCAGGTGCAGGATTTGCCATTGGGTTTGCCATGTTTTGTTGGGTATTTGGCGTATTATTGGTCGCATTACCAAAATCTACTGTGGGTGCAACTGAGATTTGCTGTTCATTGGCAACAGTAAATTGTGGGCGTGTATGCATACCAAAAATTTTTGCGGTCAAATTAGTTGGGAATTGACGAATTGTTGTATTATAGCTTTGCACATTATCAATATAACGTTTACGTGCCACAGCGATACGATTTTCAGTACCTGCTAATTCAGCTTGTAAGTCTTGGAACTGTTTATCTGCTTTTAGATCTGGATAACGCTCTGATACTGCCAACAAACGAGAAAGTGAGCTACCCAATTGTTGCTGTGCCTGTTGGTATTTTTCAAATTGAGCAGGGTCGTTTAGTACTTCTGGTGTAACTTGGATTGAGCCAGCAGATGCACGTGCTTGAGCAACTTGCGTAAGCACTTGCTGTTCATGTTGTGCATATTGTGCTACCACTTTGACCAAGTTTGGAATCAAGTCTGCACGGCGTTGATATTGGTTGACTACTTCTGCCCAAGATGAATTAATTTGTTCGTCTTGAGCTTGCATAGCATTATAGCCACAACCTGTAAGTGACGCTGAACCAATAACTAAGGCAGTGCTGAGTAGGATGGCTTTAGAGAGTGATTTTGGTTGATGATTCGACATAAGACTTCTCTTTTTTAAGCTTTAATATTCATCGAAAAGCATAAGTTTTAAAGCGATGTACGATTAAATTGGCTGAAATATAGCATAATTTACAGCAATCTTTGCATCTATTTAGTAACTGCAAGTTTATTTTCAAGTCTCAACCATTGGCACAATAAAAAAATCCCCTCGATGTCTGACCATAAAGGGGAGATAACATTTCAACAAAAGGATAGACTATTTTTTAACTTCCTCTTTTTGAAAAGGCTTGAGTAAATGTTTTTCCAAATAATGAATATCCATTGCAGTTTCACAGAAATTTTCATCTGTTAAAATCACATGACGATGCAAAGGAATATTGGTTTTTACTCCCGTCAAAATCATTTCATCCAAAGCTTGTTTTAAACGAGCAATCGAGGTTTGACGGTCTTTACCATGGACAATTAATTTGCCAATCATCGAGTCATAATAAGGCGGAATTTTGTAACCTTGATAAATGTGCGAATCCATACGCACACCAGCACCACCTGGGACAAAATAATGTTCAATTTGTCCTGCTGACGGAATAAAAGTCTGCGGATCTTCGGCATTGATACGGCATTCAATAGCATGACCACGCACTTCAATATCATCTTGTTGCAGATTCAAGCCTAAGCCTGATGCAATGCGGATTTGCTGTTCGATAATATCAACGCCAGTCACCATTTCAGTAACAGGATGTTCGACTTGTACACGGGTATTCATTTCAATAAAGAAAAATTCGCCTTCTTCATACAAAAATTCAAATGTTCCTGCACCACGATATTGAATGAGTTTACAGGCATTTACACAAGCTTCCAAAATATCTGCACGGGCTTGTGCAGGCAAATCGGGTGCTGGTGCTTCTTCTAATACTTTTTGATGGCGACGTTGTAATGAACAATCCCGATCATATAAATGAATCGCATGACCATTGCCATCGCCCAATACTTGCACTTCAACATGGCGAGGCTTTTGCAAAAAGCGTTCCATATAGACGGTGTCATCACCAAACCACATTTCGGCATCACGTTGTGCAGCTTGTACGGACTCAAGCAGATTATCAACCCGTTCAACGATACGCATACCACGACCACCACCACCTGCAGCCGCCTTAACGATCAAAGGAAAACCAATTTCTTTGGCTTCGGCAAGGGCATTATGTGGCGTTACCGCATGGTCACAACCTGGTACAGTTGGCACGCCTGCTTTTTTCATGGCGACAATCGCAGAGACTTTATTGCCCATTAAGCGGATATGCTCTGGACGTGGACCAATAAAGGTAAAGCCTGAATTTTCTACCAATTCGGCAAATTCAGCATTTTCAGACAAGAAACCATAACCAGGGTGAATGGCATCTGCCCCCGTCACTTCAGCAGCAGTAATAATGGCAGGAATATTAAGATAGCTTTCGCTACTGGCACTATTACCGATACACACTGCCTCATCGACAAAGCGTAAATGCATCAAATCCTTATCGGCAGTAGAATATACGCCAACGGTTTGAATCCCCAAGGCTTTACACGCTCGGGTAATACGCAAGGCGATTTCACCACGATTGGCAATCAAAATTTTCTTTAACATGGCAAGCTCCGACAACTGTTTTACATTATGCACGATAACGGAATAACGGCTGTCCAAATTCCACTACATCACCATTTTTAACTAAAATTTCTTCAATCACGCCATTTTGTGTCGCTTCGATTGGGTTCATGATTTTCATCGCTTCGATAATACCTAAGCTATCACCTGCAGAGACGGTCTGACCGACTTTGATAAATGGTGCTTCGCCTGGACTTGGTGCAGCATAGAATACGCCGACCATCGGTGCTGTTTCGACTGCACCACGAGAGGTCTTGACTACAGGTGCAGCAGGTGCTTCTACAGGTGCAACGGTAGCAGCTGCAACCACAGGATTACGGCGTGCCAATGAAATAGATTGGTCGCCTTCTTTGACTTCGATGGCTTGTAAATCAGACTCAATCATTAAGTCGATTAACTTTTTGATTTTGCGAATATCCATGAGAAAATATCCTTTGGTGTGGTTGAACGTCTAGGCTGGCACTAAATGTGACTGTTAAGCATGGACAGTATTTAGCGATAAAATATTGGGCTGTTGCAAGACAAAATTCAAAGCTGCATGATAGCCATATGCACCCAAACCGCAAATCACGCCTTTGGCTTGATCTGACAGGTAGGAATGATGGCGAAACGCTTCCCTTGCGTGTACATTGGATAAATGTACTTCGATAAACGGAATGGCTACACCGAGTAAGGCATCACGGATTGCTACAGAAGTATGCGTATAAGCGGCAGGATTGATGATAATCCAACGTACTTTTTCATGCCATGCTTGCTGAATACGATCCACAATGAGACCTTCGGTATTGCTTTGAAAGCTGTCTAAACGCAATTGCTTCTGCTCGGCAACTTGAATCAATTGTTGATTGATATCTGCCAAGGTCAGTGTGCCATAGATTTCAGGTTCACGTTGACCAAGTAAATTCAGATTAGGGCCATGAATGACCAAGATATCAATAGACATAAAATATGATCCGCTGTGATAATGACTGATTGGCAAAATATACCAAATTTACCATATCACGACAAGTTTACCGCAAAAGCTTGCACAATGTCAGCAAGATACGCATTATTTTAGTTCTAGACAATGCTAAAAAATATCATTTTTTTCGATAGTTGGTTTTTTGTTTGGTGTAGCGAATGAACAAAATCTGCGACAACACAAAACTTATTTTATGAATTATTTGCATTAAAATCCACACACACCGAGTAAGAGATAAAGATTAAAATTACTTAAAAATAAATATATTACAAACAATTTGGCGGTTTTGGTAAGCCTGCTAAGCGGTTCAAATGACGTGCCACCAGACCCGTATTAAAGCGTTGCATCAGCATTTGGTTGCTGATTTCAGTATTGACCGTTTTGTTTAAATATTTAATCAAAGGACGTGTCGCAGGTGCAAAACCAAAATCTTGATAAAATTGGCGTAAGGCAAAAAGTATCGAAAAATGCCAATCATCAAGTTGTAAATCTAAGCTATTTGCCAATTGTTGAGCAATTTCAGGTGACCAGATTTGATAATCAACCAGATGCCCATCGTGATCCAGTGCTAAATTTTGTTCAGACATATTGATATTCCTCATTTTTACTAAAAAATGCATGCTGATTTGAAATTTATCCTATTTTAACATACATCTATATTGCTGTGCTTGATCATCGTCATGGTTGCGATTCCAAGTTGGTCTAAATGCTTTCAAAAACCTTAAAACCAAGCCGTTCAAATTTAAACTTGACAAAAACGCCAATATTGTTGATAAATCGTTATATTTCACAGCAAAATTCACCAGCAAGAGCCAGTAATTTTGACTAACAGTTATTTTAGGATATTTTTATGACAAACGCTTATCCACATTTATTAAAGCCTTTGGATTTGGGCTTTACCACCTTAAAAAATCGTATCATTATGGGTTCAATGCATATCGGCTTGGAAGAAATGCCGAATGGTTTTGAAAAATTAGCTGCGTTTTATGCTCGTCGTGCCAAAGGTGAAGTGGGTTTGATTGTCACAGGTGGTATCGCACCGAATGATGCAGGGGTGACTTTTGCCGGTGGGGCAAAATTGGACAGCCAAGACATCGCCGATGAACATAAAGTGATTACCCAAGCAGTACATGATGCAGGCGGTAAAATTGCCCTACAAATTTTACATACAGGACGTTATTCCTATCAACCCAATGTGGTTGCACCATCTGCAATTCAAGCACCGATTAATCCCATTCCGCCAAAAGCTTTGACACACGAAGAAGTATTGCAAACCATTGATGATTTTGTGAATTGTGCCAAATTAGCTCAATATGCTGGCTATGATGGCGTAGAAATCATGGGTTCTGAAGGCTATTTGATTAATGAATTTATCGCTGTTCGCACCAATCAACGTGATGATCAATGGGGTGGTAGCTATGAAAATCGTATTCGCTTTGCGGTAGAAATCGTACGCCGTACTCGTGAGGCTGTAGGCGAAAACTTTATTATTATTTATCGCTTATCGATGTTGGATTTGGTCGAGGGCGGTTCGAGTTTTGATGAAGTGATCCAACTTGCAAAAGCCATTGAACAAGCAGGGGCGAGCATTATCAATACTGGTATTGGCTGGCATGAAGCACGCATTCCAACCATTGCCACCAAAGTACCACGTGCAGCATTTACTTGGGTAACTGAAAAACTGAAAAAGCATGTCAAAGTGCCTTTGGTCACGTCAAATCGTATCAATACCCCTGAAATGGCAGAATCGGTGTTGGCACAAGGGCATGCTGATATGGTGTCTATGGCTCGTCCGATGTTGGCAGATCCTGACTTTGTCATCAAAGCCATTGAAGATCGTAGCGATGAAATCAATACTTGTATCGGCTGTAATCAAGCGTGTCTAGACCATATTTTTGCCATGCGTCCAGCAACCTGTTTGGTCAATCCGCAAGCTGCACGTGAAACCGAATTACAATTTTTACCAACTGAACAGCCAAAAACTATTGCCGTAGTCGGTGCAGGTCCAGCAGGCTGTAGCTTTGCAATTTACGCGGCACAGCGTGGGCATAATGTGGTGCTATTTGACCGTGATAGCCAAATTGGTGGACAATTTAACATCGCCAAGCAAGTACCGGGGAAAGAAGAATTTTATGAAACTTTACGTTATTTCAGACGTCAATTAACCTTATATAAAGACAAAATCGAAGTCAAACTCAATCATGAAGTAGATTTTGATGATTTAAATGATGAAAAATTTGATGAAATCGTATTGGCAACGGGTGTAACGCCACGTCAAATCAGCATTGCAGGTTTGGATGATGAAAAAGCGTTGAGCTATCTTGATGTATTAAAACATAAAAAATCGGTCGGTAAATCGGTGGCAATCATTGGTGCTGGCGGTATTGGCTTTGATACGGCTGAATATCTATTGCAAGAGGGCGAAAGTGCGACCTTAATTCCCGAAAAATTCTACCGTCAATGGGGTATCGACCGTCAATATCAGAATGCAGGCGGTATTACCAAGCCTGTAGTTGAACAGCCGATTCGCCAAGTGTATTTATTACAACGTAAAGCCACTGCGGTGGGAGCAAATCTAGGCAAAACGACAGGTTGGATTCACCGTGCAGGCTTAAAGCAACATCAGGTGCAGATGCTATCGGGTGTGGAATATCAAAAGTTCGATGAGCAAGGTTTGCATATTTTGGTCAATGGCGAGCCACAAGTTTTGGCGGTGGATAATGTGGTGGTTTGTGCAGGGCAAGAGCCGTTACAAGCCATGTATCAAGCGTTACAGCAAGCAGGAAAAACTGTGCATTTGATTGGTGGGGCAAAAGAGGCAGGTGAGTTAGATGCCAAACGTGCCATTCGTCAAGGTGCAGAATTGGCAAGTCAAATCTAGTTAATCTAAAATTTAGCGAAAAATCAGGCTATCGTTTTGTATAGTCTGATTTTTTTAATCATGAAATATTTTGGAAAATCATTAAATGTCTAATCAATTAATCGATATGCTTGCATCTATTCGCTCACCAAAAAATCATTTTATTGAAAGACTAGATATGATTGCTGGTTATAATGAAGACGAGATTGCACAGATTGAGCAGTTGTATAATATATCCATACATGGACAGCTAAAAGAATTATTAATGACTATGGGCAAATGTTCTGGTGGCTTGTTATTGGCTGGTAATATATGTATGTATAGAGATTATAAAAATAATATTTCTCGGCTTGGTAAGGAAATGCAACAAATTTGGAATGATGAAAGTAGTATTTACTTTAAAAAAGCGATGAATAATATATGTTTGGTTGATAAAAAAATGTTTATCTTCTCTACGGATAATGAGGGCATTCTAACTTACTTTATGCTGACGGTTGATGATAATGATTACATCTATGAATATGATGAGAATAATGATGATTTCAACGATCATGATAAGGATGTAACTATTGAATATCATCCTGTGCGTTTGATTGGTACACTATATGATTATTTAAAGCTTTATCGTAAAAGGATAGGGGCATGGTCGGCAAATGGTACATATCGTGGCGATGAACATCCAGATTTGTTTGCAGATTTGACTACAGGACGCTTATTATAAATTTTCAATCCATAACTTTTGTATTTTTGAGAGCAATCAATGGGAGCCAAAATAGTCGTTGCCGATATAAATTATTATGTCTATATATACAGCATATATATGGCAAATTCTCAGGGTTTGAATGTATTACATTATTTGTGTAGCAGTCCTTTTCAAACTGGGCTTAGGGTTTATTTTGCTGAAGAACTCGTAGATATTGAATATCATGACAGTTACATAATTGGAAAAGATTATATTCATCCTATTTTGAAAAATATTTTAGACACAGATTGGCAATTATATGAACATATTGGTGAAGGTGTTGCTGACGCTTGGCTAGAATTTGAAAGACAATTAGGGTATAAGCCATAATCAAATAAAGAATGCTTAAGTTGTTAAAAAAGTAAATAAAACAAAAACGACAGTTTAAGTTAAACTGCCGTTTTTTGAGTGATCAAACCAATAACGATTGCATATTATTTTTGCCATACGTTATAACGCTGACCCGATTCAATTTCACTGATCAAACGATCTGCTACAGCACTTTCGGTTGGGTATTTCACCTTATAGTTGCGTAATGTAGTGATGGCATTACGTTTTTGTTCCATATAAAGGAAGTTATTTGCCATTGATAAGTGAGCTTCTTGAACACCTGCATCCATCGCTTTTTGTAGATATGGTGTAGCTTCTTTGAATGCACCGCCTTCAGACAAACTAAAACCTAACCATAGATTTGCAGTTGGATCATTAGGTTGCATTGCAAGCAAACATTTGCCATAAGCCAAAGCTTTTGGACCGAACTGATCACCCATATCGAGGTTACGTGCCATCACACTAAGTTTAAATGCACGCAATATCACATCGTATGATGCCGTAGGACGTAAAGCCAAAGGATCTAACTGTGCTACCAAAGTCTTAACGCGACTAGTATAGCCCGCACGCTCAGCTTTCGATGCAAACTGTACTGGATAATGACGTGCTTTACCTTCCAGAATATTGATAAAATCATCAATATCGGTCACGTCAAGCTCAGTATCTTGTGCTAATACTGCAAATTTGAGGCTTTCACTACGGCTATCGGTCAAAGGAACGATAAAGCGATTTTCACTTAAAATCGTTGGTTCCATATTTGGAGTGGAGACCTCTAGCTTGGTCAGCGGTGCTACCTTAGCGCGTTGCAGATTCACTTCAAAAACAGGTGGCTTGCTATAATCTGATGGATTAAGTGCATAATAAGCAGGTGAAATCGCAGGTTCTTCAAATACGATTGGGCTATTGTCAACTGGTACTGGCGGTGCTTCAACGGCTACGGTTTTTACTGGTGTTGGAGTGCTACAAGCAACCAAAATTGCACTACTTAATGCGAGTAAGCTTAGAGATTTTAATTTCATGACAATACCTAAAGTAAGAGCTAAAATTAACTTAATATATTGAATATTAAAGACATGCTGAAAAGTCTAAGAAAAAAAAATAGCAATTACAAGGTTTTTTACGTTACAGAATTGCATCCACTATGCCAAAAAAATGGCATAGGACACATTATTTATTCATAACCGTGATGAATATCACTAATTTTGTGTGATGTCGTGATTTTCGGTAATGGCATATTCTTGCTTGATCGCATCCAGTGCTTGTTGCTCTTGTGCAGTCATCTTACATAGACCTTCAACCGCAAAATTCGGATCAAGCTTGTTGAGCTGTTGGCACATTTGTTTCATATATTGTTCATTTTGCTCAAGACGACCAAGCAGTGTATGCACCGCTTTAAGCATACTGTCACTTTGTTCTTGACCTGTGGCATAAGCTTGGAACGTTTTGTTGTCGGTTTTGGTATCATTATTTTCAGCTTTATTTTTAGAAATAAATCGTGCAGGGTTTCCTACAGCGGTTGTACTTTCAGGGACTGCTTTGGTGACGACTGCATTTGAGCCGACTTTGGCATTTTTTCCCACGGTAAAGGGACCTAGAATTTTGGCACCTGCACCGACAATCACACCATCTTCTAGCGTTGGATGGCGTTTACCTTTATTCCATGTTGTACCGCCCAAAGTCACACCATGATATAACGTCACATCATTGCCGATTTCCGCAGTTTCGCCAATCACCACGCCCATACCATGATCGATAAAAAAGCGTTTACCAATTTTTGCACCTGGATGTATTTCAATCCCTGTAGCAAAACGATTGAATGCCGAGAGCATACGTGCAGAGGTTTTACAGTCTTTTTGCCATAGCTGATGTGCTACACGATGCATCATCACCGCATGGATACCTGGATAGGTGGTCAAAACTTCTAAAGTATTACGCGCAGCTGGGTCACGATCAAATACCGCTTGGATATCTTGCTGAATATCATCTTTAAGTTGTTTTAACATGGCAAAAGTCCTAAATGCAATTGTTACACAATCATTGTTTTCATGATGAAAGCCAGCTATTT
Organism: Hubeiibacter jixunmingi; assembly: GCF_041928215.1. Taxonomy (NCBI): domain Bacteria; kingdom Pseudomonadati; phylum Pseudomonadota; class Gammaproteobacteria; order Moraxellales; family Moraxellaceae; genus Hubeiibacter; species Hubeiibacter jixunmingi. Next base: position 14,386 of record NZ_JBHFHK010000024.1, read on the forward strand.
ATGCGTATTTTATAATACTTTGTCAATCTTTTTCAGCTTGAGCAGCTGAATCTGTGGTTTTGCTTGCCGTCCAACGTCCTTGTTGTAATGCTTGCACACGGCTAAGCATGGCACGCAGTAGATGGTATTCCACAGTGTCTAAATGGATACGACCAAACAAGCGACGTAAGCGTATTGGCATCAAGCGTGGGTTATCTAAGTCTAAAAACTCTAAATCGCTAAGCACTTGCTCAAAATGCTGATAAAACTGTTGCATTTGTTGCTGATTAACCAATTTTTCATCCCATTGCATCAACTGTCCACCCATAGGCATACTGGTATCGTCTACTACAATTGCTGGTTGTGCTTGTTGTTCTAGCATCGCCATACGCAATTCATAACATACCACTTGGATGGCTTGAGCGACATTCAACACACCATAATCATCATTAACAGGGATAGTTAGATGATAATTACACATTGCCAACTCTTCATTGGTCAAACCACGATCTTCGCGTCCAAACACGATGGCAACTTGATATGACTTACTCATATCAGAAACAAAATGGATCGCTTGCTGACAAGCAGGGCGTACGTCTAATAATGGCATTGGAATCGTGCGACTTCTTGCACTGGTACCAAATACCATGTGGCAATTACTGATCGCATCGCTCAAATGTTCGACCACTTGAATTTTTTCGATTAAATCGCTTGCACCTGCAGATAATGCCAACACTTCGGCATTAACCACTTTTTCGCCATGGTCGTTGATTTGATAGAGTGGATATTTGGGACTCACCAGTACCAAACGGCTCAACCCCATCGTTTTCATGGCACGCAGTGCTGCACCGATATTGGCAGGTAGTGTTGTATTGACCATGACAATTTGTACATGGTCTAAAGCGATATGATGATTTGTCATGGTCATTTAAATTGGCTTAATATGGCAATTAAGCTTCAACTGCCAAAACATCAATTTTTTTACTTGGATCAACGCTAGCCTTACGACGTACTTCTGGTACTGGCTCGCCGTAATATTGACGATCAGCGAAGTAACTTGAACGAACCATTGGTGCTGACCAAATATTTTTAAAGCCTAATTTACGACCGTGTTCGGCATAACGCTCAAACTCTTCAGGTGTAACAAAGCGATCAATCGATGCATGTTGTTTTGACGGCTGTAAATATTGACCAATTGTCACGTAATCGACATCGTGTGCTTTTAGGTCATCCAAAAGATCCAACACTTCTTGTTCTGTCTCACCGATACCCACCATCAAACCGCATTTGGTCGGGACGTCAGGGCAATAATCTTTAAATGTTTTGAGCAAGCTTAAAGAATGCTGATAATCCGAACCTGGACGCATTGCTTTATACAGGCGTGGTACGGTTTCGATATTGTGGTTAAACACATCTGGTGGACATTCAGTCATGATACGTAAGGCGATATCCATACGACCACGGAAGTCAGGTACTAAAATTTCTAATAAGGTATTTGGGCTGAGTTGGCGTGTTTCGCTGATACAATCAACAAAATGCTGTGCACCACCATCCAACAGATCATCACGATCGACAGAGGTAATCACCGCATATTTTAATTTCAAATTGGCAATCGTTTCTGCCATATGGCGTGGTTCGTCTGCATCAAGTGCATTAGGACGACCATGTGCAACATCACAAAACGGACAACGACGCGTACAAATATCACCCATAATCATAAAGGTCGCTGTACCACCACCAAAACATTCTGGCAAATTTGGACAAGCTGCCTCTTCGCAGACAGTATGTAGCTTTTGTGCACGCAACGTGGTTTTGATACGTTGTACTTCTTCAGGTGCGGTCATTTTTACCCGAATCCAATCAGGCTTGCGTGGACTTTCCACAGTAGGAATGACTTTGATTGGAATACGCGCTACCTTTTCCGCACCACGTAATTTAACACCTTGTTCTGCTTTTTGTTGCGACATAACACACTACTTTAGGAAGATGAGATTATGTAATGATTATACACTTTTCGGTTTTAAAAGTGTAGATAAGAACCTATTTGTGATTAATTTTAAACCGCTTTTTTGAATTATATTGAACGTTCAAAAGCTGATGACCATATATCAAGACCTGTTGTAGAGTGGCTAAAAGATTTTGCTGAAAGGTCGAATAAATCTCTCTAGGCATTCTCTTTGAGCATTATTTCTTAGCATTGCTTTTTTAGCTCAATCTAATTAACGTGAGTTCGGTTTTAAAAGGTATGTTTTTGTTGTAATTATATGATTTTAAAGAAGTAGGGTGCGTCACACACACCCTACATCCGAATTAAAAATTTTATATAAAATCAGATACTTAAATTCAAACTTATCCCGAGCTCACGTTCATTACCCAAGGATGTAGTATCAGAGACTTTAGTCTAAAAAATTAACCTAGATAGATTTCAAAAATAGCTTTGTACAAGCATTATTCATTTAAGAAATGGTATAATTTTCAAAAGTTAAAGCTTTTATCATGATTTTTTTGGTTTTTTTGGGTTATAATTTGCCTCAAATTGAAGTGTAAAGTCGCAACTGTGATGAAAGTGTCGAAATCTAAATCTAAAAAGGAACAGCGTATGGCTACTCGCAAAAAACAGCTTACTCCAATGAACGGTTTGCAATATGACGCCGTGGTATTAGGCTCTGGACCTGCTGGCGAAGGGGCTGCCATGAAATTGGCAAAATCAGGCAAAAAAGTTGCTGTAGTAGATATACGTGAACAAGTCGGCGGTAACTGTACGCATGTGGGTACCATTCCAAGTAAGGCATTACGTCAGACGGTATCAGATATCATGCGTTATCAGCGTGACCCGCTGTTCAAAAAAATGGGGGACTGGAAACAGTTTACCATGAAACAAATTCTGAATAACGCACATAAAATTATCCAACACCAAGTCGAAACTCACAGCCGTTTTTATGATCGCAATCGTGTCGATGTTTATCATGGTCGTGCTTATATTCAAGATGCCAATACAGTGTATGTCTTAGGGCATGACGGTGCCAAAGAAACTTTACAGTGTCAGCAAATCGTACTTGCTACAGGTAGCCGTCCTTACCATCCTTCAGAATTAGACTTTAGTCATCCTCGTGTTTTTGATTCAGACACTATTTTAGAGCTAGATTATGCAGTGCATAAGATTGTGATTTATGGTGCAGGGGTGATTGGTTGTGAGTATGCATCCATCTTCACAGGACTGGGGCATAAAGTTGATTTGATTAATACTCAAGAGCATTTATTGAGCTATTTAGATGATGAAATTTCTGATGCGTTATCTTATTACCTAAGAGAACTCGGTGTATTGATTCGCCATAATGAGCAATTTGATCGATTAGAAACGCATGATGATCACGTAGTTTTATACTTAAAAAGCGGTAAAAAAATCAAAGCTGACGCAATTTTATGGTGTAACGGTCGCTCAGGAAATACCGAAGGGCTTGGCTTAGAAAATATCGGTTTGACACCAAATAGCCGTGGACAAGTCGCAGTGAATGAACGCTATCAAACCGAAGTTGAAAATGTTTATGCTGCAGGTGACGTAATCGGTTGGCCATCATTGGCATCGGCAGCCTATGACCAAGGTCGTTGTGCAGGCTCAAATATGGTCGGTGAGCTAGATGTTAAGCCAGTCAAAGATATTCCAACAGGCATTTATACCATTCCAGAGATTTCTTCTATTGGTAAGACAGAACAAGAACTGACCGATGAACAAGTACCTTATGAAATTGGGCAGTCATTCTTTAAATATCTTGCTCGTGCTCAAATCACGGGTGAAACCGTAGGTATGCTGAAAATTTTATTCCACCGTGAAACTTTAGAAATTTTGGGTATTCACTGCTTTGGTAATAACGCATCAGAAATTGTACACATTGGACAGGCTGTAATGAACAGTCCAAATAACTCAATTACTTATTTTGCATATACCACATTCAACTATCCAACCATGGCAGAAGCCTATCGTGTTGCAGCATTGAATGGTATGAACCGCTTATTCTAACCATCGGTTTGGCATACATTGACTTAAAATCAAAAATGGTGTGGTAGGGACTATCCACCATTTTTTAACATTTCACTTTTGGATAATTGAGAATGAAAAAATCTACTTTTTTGGCTGGTTTAATTGTCTTATTGACAGCATGTGGGCAAACAGGTGCTTTAACTTTGGCAAAAGATGAGCAATATGACAAACGCTCGCATTACTTGTTGTATAAAAATCCACATCAAGCACAGCCTAGCTCAGCACCTGTAACGCCTTAAATTATGATGCACGATTGAAAAAATCATGCTCTGATTTGATGATACACACAGTATTTAAACTTATAATGATATTTTATATGAAATAAAATATCATGTCCTTGTATTTATATGAAAAATAGACTATAAATTATTACTCGTCGATTTTATGAATACAGATTTATTTTTGGAGTACCAAGATGGCTTTTGTCTATCAGAACAATACATTATATGCTGAAGATTGTAACTTAAATGATTTGGCTAAGAAGTTTGGTACGCCATTATATGTTTATTCAAAAGCACAATTTTTAAAGAATTTTCATGCGATTGATGATGCCTTTGCCGAAATCGAGCATCAAGTCTGTTTTGCGGTAAAATCAAACTCTAATCTTGCGGTACTTAATCTACTTGCCCAAAATGGCTCGGGTTTTGACATTGTATCTGGCGGTGAACTGGCTCGAGTACTTAAAGCAGGTGGTGATGCCAGTAAAATCGTATTTTCGGGCTTAGGTAAAACTGAGCAAGATATTGAAGTAGCATTGAATGCAGGGATTGCTTGTTTCAATGTTGAATCATATCGTGAGTTAACACGTATTAATCAGGTTGCAAGTCGTCTCAATAAAATCGCACCAATTTCTTTACGTGTTAATCCAGATGTCGATGCACAGACACATCCTTATATTTCGACTGGATTGAAAGAAAATAAATTTGGTATTGCTCATGATGATGCCTTAGATACGTATCGCTATGCTGCCAGCTTATCGAACTTAGAGATTATCGGTATTGACTGTCATATTGGTTCACAGCTACTAGATACGCAACCTTTTGTTGATGCATTGATTAAGCTTGAACAGATGATTGATGAGTTAAAAGCAATCGGCATTACTTTAAAACACATTGATATTGGCGGTGGCTTGGGTGTGCAATATAAAGATGAACAACCAGCTACACCAAAACAATATGCTGATGCTATGATGCCAATTTTGCAACGTTTGGGTCTAAAAGTGTATTTAGAACCAGGGCGTTTGATTAGTGCTACAGCTGGTGTGCTATTAACCCAAGTCGATATTTTAAAACCAACTCACCATCGTAATTTTGCTATTGTTGATGCGGCGATGAATGATTTAATCCGACCAGCATTATATCAATCTTGGATGGATGTCAAAGCCGTTAATCAAAGCCAAGCAAACGAAGTAAAAACTTGGGACATTGTTGGGGCGATTTGTGAAACGGGTGATTTTCTTGCCAAAGATCGTGATTTGGCCTTACAAGAAAAAGACCTATTGGCAATCATGGGTGCAGGGGCATATAGCTTTGTGATGTCATCTAATTACAATACGCGTGGACGTGCGGCTGAAGTGATGGTAGATGGTGAACAAGTACATTTGGTTCGAGAGCGTGAAAGCTTAGAGCAATTATGGCAATATGAGCATCTATTGCCATAATGGGATTGTCTGTGTATTTGCTGCAAAATAAGCTTATTTCCGTATAAAAATATGCTATATTGCATTGTTTTTTAATAATTAGGTTTCAAAATTCATGCTCATAGAATTTAGTAAAATGCAAGGTTTGGGCAACGACTTTGTGGTGTTGGATTTGGTTCGTCAACGTGCACAACTAGATCCATTTACCATTCAACGCATGGCAGATCGTCATTTTGGTATCGGCTTTGATCAATTATTGATTGTTGAGCCACCTGAAGACCCGACAACAGATTTTAAATATCGTATCTTCAATGCCGATGGTTCTGAAGTCGAACAGTGCGGCAATGGCGTGCGTTGTTTTGCACGTTTTGTTTATGAACGTCAGCTGACTTTTAAGCACAAAATTCGTGTACAAACCAAAGCAGGAATTGTTGAACCTGAGCTGGGTGCAAATGGTTGGGTACGTGTAAATATGGGTAAGCCACGCTTTGAACCCGCACAAATCCCATTTATTGCAGAGAAAACTTTAGCGGTTTACCCATTAGAGCTGAATGAAACGACATTAGATATTGATGTGGTAAATATGGGAAATCCGCATGCTGTCACCATTGTTGATGATGTCATCACTGCTGATGTTAAAAATCTAGGTAAACAGATTGAAAACCATGCTCGTTTCCCAGAACGTGTAAATGCAGGTTTTCTACAAGTTTTAAATCGCAAGCAAGCACGCTTACGTGTTTTTGAACGTGGTGTAGGTGAAACGCTAGCTTGTGGTACGGGTGCTTGTGCAGCGGTGGTGAGTGGTATTCGCCGTGGTCTATTAGATAACCAAGTGGATATTGAATTGGCAGGTGGTATGTTAAATATCGCTTGGCAAAAAGACGATGTGGTGTGGATGACTGGTCCGACAGCTTTGGTCTATGAAGGACGTTTTGATTTACGCTATTTTCAGTTATAAACCTGAGATACAGCGTAATACAAGTCGTCGTTGCGTGTTTTAGACACTTTAAAAAAGATTATATTGCTTAATGCCAAGGTTTAAGTTTGAATATAATCTTTTTTAATCCTTATTAATGCTAAAATTATGAAAAATCATCTGCATCAATGCCTAAAAAACTATCAAAAATTTATTCCGATTACATTAAAAATTTCTGATCAACTCTTATTTAATGGCTTATTTTATCAAGGTTATCAACAAGGTAAGCAACAATTACAACAAACAGCCGAGCAACATCCAATCATCTATTTGAAGTTATGGCTTGGTATATTGACAGTACAAGGTTTTGCAAAAAATAGCATTATCGCTTATGAAAGAGATGTACGTGATTTTTTAGAACATTGTGAAAAATACGATTTGGCATTGTTAGACATTGAGAGCAGTGATATACGAGATTATTTAAGAGATTGTGTAGAAAATAAAAAATGGTCAAATACCACTATTCAACGGGTTCTATCTTCAATTCGTCAGTTTATGCAATGGCTAGTGAAACAACAGTTTTTACAATATCCTGTTAATGTCAAATTTAAGCGTCCACAGCGTGCGTTACCAGGGATGCTCTCTGTAGATCAAGTAAATCAGTTTTTACAGCTTGATGCACCTGAAGATATCCATTCTAAACACTATATTTTGTGGCTGAGAGATACCGCCATGTTTGAATTATTATATGCCAGCGGACTGCGTGTCAGTGAATTGGTGAATCTAAAAATACATGATATAGATTGGTCACAGCAACACGTTCGTGTACTCGGTAAGGGTAACAAACAGCGTCAAGTACCTTTTGGCTCCAAAGCACGACAAGCTTTAATTGCATGGCTAGATTATCGAAAAAGATTGCAACAAGAACATCAGTTTAAACATGATTTTGTCTTTATTTCTAATCAGTTTAAAGCAATTAGTGTTCGCCAAGTACAATATCGTATCAAACAACGTGCGATACAAGCAGGACTTGGGCAAGATATTTACCCACATTTATTGAGACACTGTTTTGCAACGCATATTCTGAGTCATGGCGGTGAATTGCGTACAGTGCAAGAAATGCTTGGACATGAAAAATTATCTACAACTCAAGTTTATACCCATCTAAACTTTAAAGCCTTGGCTGAGAAATATCATGATGCACATCCGAGAGCAAAAAGAGTAGTAGATGAATGATTTTTTAACTTGACAATTCAATATAGAGAAGTTTTATTCATATTAGCAGTGATACAGTGAACTTAAAGAAAGAGGTGGTGTATGATTAGAGAATTAGCAATCGAAGATACTCAAGTTTCTTTGACAGAAATAGCTTGGGGTAGCTTTATAAGTGCAGTTGCCAAATATATGGGAGATGAACTAATTATCCCAGATAGTTACAAAGAATTTATGTTTAAATATAACGGTGGGTCATTTGATGAATATGTCTTAAATAACACGTCAGCAGGAGATGTAAGTGTCAATCAGTTTCTGTCTTGGGATGAAAATAAAAAAACTCTTTAGGTTTGATTTTGGAAAATTTTGATGAAGATTATTTTGGATATGGATTTCTTCCTTTTGCTGATGACCCTGGTGGTAATTATTATTTGATAAATTTAAATTTTAATGGTAACGGTGAAGTTTATTATTGGCTACATGATGATTTTTTTGAAAATGGAGATAATAAAATATTGATATTCAATACTTTTGTTGATTTCTTAAACGCTTTAGATTTAGAAAGATGAATTTATAGACTTCTTGTGAAAATAGCACTAGCGTGTCAAAATCCTGTCAAAGAAAAAATCCAACGACCTAAGTCATTGGATTTTATAATAAAATATGGTGGAGATGGCGGAATAATAATTATTTAAATAATTTATTGATATTTATAATATTTTCATGTGATGAATGCTTTGTTGTGTAACGATTGTGTAACATATGAGTTATGATTAAGTTTGATTGTGATTGCTCATCATTAATTAAGAGATGTCAAAGAAAGCAGCTAGGCAACATTTTATCATACCAAGCATTTTAATTTAGCGTAGTAAAAAGCCAATAAAATTACAGGTATCCGTGGCACATACAACCATGCAAAAAAACTTGCTGAAAGGCGAAAATTGATGCAATGGTGGGCTGATGAAATTGACAAATCAAGGGGCATCTTATGACAAGCTATGTTAATATAGCGATACTATTAACCAAATTATATCGCATCATGTATAGCATCAAACTTGACAATGTCATTGTAAAACAGACAGATAATGCAAACATTGCCTGGTCTTTTTATCGTGCAACTGCACGTGATTATGCAAACAAATCAGCTCAAGTTACAATTGAGCAAGACAGCACGATTTTGCATAGCAAAGATGCAAACAGATTGTTGCTTGATAATGTGGATAATGTATCTGCTAATGATATTTTAATGTTTATTATCAAAAAATTAGGATTGTCATTAGGCGATGCAAAGGCATTGATTGATAGTAGTCCGCTTGATTTATCTAAAAGCCGTAAAAATGGATGGTTTATTGCTAAAGATAAAAAAAAGCATACGCAGATGCACAATGACGAATTAATGATTGTACTTGATGCACTATTAAGCAACCATCAAAACAACATTAAAAACCCAGAAAACATCAAAAAAGCCCGTGAACGCTTAGGCTTAACGCAAACACAACTTGCTGAAAAACTTGGACTGAAATCTGGGCATAGACAAGTTGCAAGGTGGGAATCTGGGCAGGCTGAAATGCCCGATGTGAAATGGAAAATCATGCAAGAATTTTTAAAAGCATCTTAAATAATACTTGCAATATGACTTTAAAAGTCATATAATGTATTTATCAAGAGCAATACCGCACTTGAAAAATGACCAACGCTTACATAGTAAGCAGGAGTTAAAAATGCAAAATCTTAACAAGGAGCTGAAAATGGCTGAAATTGATCGTGTAAAGATGGAAACGGAAAAGCTACGAGCTGAAACGTTGAAATTACAAAAAGAGACGCAATGGCATCCATGGCTAGCTCTGATTGTAGCAAGCATCGCCTTAGCAGCTAGCTTTGTAGCATTGTTAAAGTAAAAATCAGGGGAGAAATCCCCTAACTTAAAAATCGCCTAATTTTTGGATTAGGCGATTTTTTTTACACCAGACCATTTAATTCGCATTGCCCAATCGGGCAATGCCGTGGTCCAGCCGTGGTTACTCATTGCATACTGTCGCTATCAAAAAAATCTTGGTTGCTAAACGTGGAAAAACGTCCAGACTTGGTTGCTTGCTTGGCAGTATCTACAGCATCTTCCTTTTTGCCCTTTGGTGCAAGTTTTGATTTTTCATATGGCAATACGGCTATGGCAGCAGCAATACGCACTTTCATTGATTGCTGTGGATTATTAATCGTATCTCGCAAAAAATCCATCGCAGATAATTTTTCAGTGATTTTGGCATCCACTTTTGCATCGCCGCTTGCGGCATCAGATGCGTTGATTAAGTTAATAGCTTTTAGCTCGGCGATACGATCTTGCACTGCTTGATTATCTTGCAAGCGGTACAGTTGCTTGCCAGCGGACTGTGGATTATATCCAACTTGCTTTAATGCATCTAATTCTTTAAGTCCATCTGCCACCGCTTGGCAATAGGCTTCTTGCTTTGACGTTAAAGACATTTCGGTACTCCATCGGGAAAGCCGTTAAGACATTTCGGACATTTTTTTCAAAATTAAATTTTTTTTATAAACGAGAATAGGGGCGGTGTCCAAGCAAACTGCCACCAGTATTTTTTCTACCCCCCCCACTTAGGCTTGGCTTTCTACTTGAGTCTTTGCTTGGTGACAACTTTTGCAAAGTGATTGCAAGTTGTCAATATCATGTGTACCACAGCTTGCCATATTGACAATATGGTCGCACTCTAAGTCTCTAGTCACGATACCACAGTGGCGACACGTGTATTGATCACGCTCATGCACGGCTTGTTTGATCCGCCGCCATGGACGACCACCTCGACCATTCCCCCAGTTCGCCTTAGCTGGCTTGGTCATATATCTAATTGTGCTTGGCTTGTGTATCGCTAATCGGTTTGGGGATAGTTGTTGCATGGATCTCGCTCCAAAAAAAAGCCCTGCATATTGCAAGGCTTAAAACCAACCAGACCGAAGTAATGTATAAGCAATACTTAATAATATCGACATACCAAAAAGCAACGTCCACAATCTATTGACGTCAGGATGTAAAAACCCTTTTATAAATATAGCACCACCAAAAATAATACAAAATGCAATCATCATTTGTGGACTATATTTTGCTGTAGCAAAATAAGCCAATCCACTCTTATACGTTGCAGTCTGCCTTGGAAACAGTGTTGCAAAGAGGATAAATGACAAGCACAGCACATAGACAATATAGATTTTGCTTTTATCAATCATAAATAGTCCCCAAAGGTATACTTAAAAAAAGTATATCTTTGGTTGCTTAAACTTACAAGCCCATCAATGCAATTTGCACTGGCGAACGCCAATTAGCACGAGCTTTATTGATACACAATAATAAACGGCGGTCTTTTTGGCTATATTTAATCCAAGACTCATAAAATACTTGAGCAATTTCTAATGTTTTTTGAGCTTTTTCAATTGGTTCAGGAATTTTTACGCCCAAAATTTCCTTGATTTTATCAAGCATCGCACCTTGAATTTTACCTTTAAGGTAATCCTGCCAAGTCGTTGATGCTATTAGTAATTTAATTTCTTCAGGCACTGCATTTTCATACATCGTTGCCAAACCATCAAATAACACTGCCAAAGGCTTAACCGTATTATGACATTTGGTGATTTCTACCAACATCGTATCCACAATACGAATGACTTCATCGTTAATTTCATCAGGCGTAGCTTGTACAGCTCCAGCAAATAACACATCAATCAGTTTACAATAAAGCTCTTCTTTACTTACATTAGCCATCTTTTTCTCCAACAAAAAAACCGCCCTAAAAAGGACGGCTAGATAAAAAAAGCCCAATCTTTCGACTGAGCTTAAAAAAATTCATAACAAGCATAACTCGCTCATTATGACTACTTTATACCATGCATTGCGTAGCAAAATCAAGTTTTTTTAACTTTGCCTTGGCTTTCTAGCTTTTTCGCACGAGCCAAATTGCGTGCGTCTTTGGCTTTCAGTTCAGGGTATTCGCCAAGCGTATTACGAGTTTGCTTGCCGTTGATGCGATATGACAGCACCCAACGCTTTTTGCCGTTCGGCATCACATCAATAGATAGACCTTCGCCATCAGTGACTGAATAGCGTTTTTCTTTTGGTTTAAGGCTTTTGATTTCGAGTTCAGAAAGCATAGGTGTGTTACACAGTGTCAATTTGGTGTAACAATTATAACTAATTAAGTGTGATTAGCAATGATTAAGCATGATTGAGATGTTGATAGAAACTAACAAAAAAAGCATATAATACATTGATATTATATGCTTTTTTGATTACTTTGATTAAGATTAATCAATTGTAATAAAGTGTTATAAATGTATGTGGTGGAGATGGCGGGAGTTGAACCCGCGTCCGCAAGCACTACACTCGAGAATACTACATGCTTAGATATCGTCTATTGATTTAACACCAAGTGACCCGACGAACAGGGTACGAGGTGCGATTCTCTAAGTTTGGTATAAAGCCCCGAGACATGACTTTATACGGACTTGTGTGCGTTCGCTTCAGTCGGGCTAACAGACCACAAGTATTCTGTTAGGCGGACAAGCTGCCCTTAGGCAGCTAGAGCGTAAGTTTCGTCGTTTGCGACTATTTTAAAGCGTATTTTATTTACGAGAGAAAACGCACTCTCGGCATGCATCTATGAGTTTCGTTACCAGCGTCGAAGCCAATAACATCCCCTGATGAATTTTGAATTATAAAGTAATTATAGGAAAAATGCCAGCTTTTTCACGGTCAGATACATAAAAGTAACCTTTTGCCTAATCTAGGCTTGATTTTTTGGAAATTCAAAATTTTTAACGTTATACAAGCAAACATTCGCTGAAGCTATGCTACATTATCCACGAAATATTTGAACATATTAGGACACAAAAAATGGCTTATTTAATGGCTTTGGATCAAGGCACAAGTTCATGCCGTGCGATTATTTTTGATGAACAAGCTCAAATAAAGGCTTTGGCACAACGAGAGATTGATATCCAGACACCTCAATCAGGTTGGGTAGAACAAGATGCTAATCAGATTTGGCAAACACAAATTGCCGTGATGCAACAAGCTTTGGCAAAAGCCAATTTGTATGCCAAAGATATTGCTGCAATTGGTCTAACCAATCAGCGAGAAACAACCGTGCTATGGGATAAACGCACAGGTGAACCTGTATTGCCAGCGATTGTGTGGCAAGATAGGCGTGCTAGTGAGTGGTGTCAGCAGCTCAAAGAACAAGGCTTGGAAGAAAAAATCCAACAAAAAACAGGATTACGACTAGACCCTTATTTTAGTGCTGGTAAGTTGGTTTGGGCTTTACAACACCATGCCGAGATCAAAGCGTTGGCTGATCGAGGTCATTTGGCATTTGGTACGATTGACAGTTGGCTCATTTGGAAATTATCGGCAGGTGAACGTCATGTCATTGAAGTCAGTAATGCATCACGCACTTTACTGATGAATTTGGCAACACAACAATGGGACGATGAGTTATTAGAATTATTTGCTATTCCCAAATCCATTTTGCCCGAAATTGTCTTATCACAAGGAGTGATCACGCATACTGCTACGGATTTATTGGCAAGTAAAATCCCGATTGCAGGGGTGTTGGGTGATCAACAAGCTGCTTTATTTGGACAAGGTTGCTTTAGTGAAGGCATGGCAAAAAACACTTATGGTACGGGTTGCTTTATGTTGATGAATACTGGACAAGACATTCAGTATAGCCAACATCAACTATTATCTACTTTGGCTTGGCAAACACCACAGCACAATTACTTTGCATTAGAAGGTAGTGTGTTTATGGCAGGTGCAATTGTACAATGGTTGCGTGATAATCTTGGTATTATTCGACGTAGTGAAGATATTGAGCGTCTAGCAAATCAAGTTGATGATAATGGTGGCGTAACGATGGTGCCTGCTTTTACAGGATTGGCTGCACCACATTGGGATAGTGATGCCAGAGCTTTAATTTGTGGTTTATCCCGTGGCAGCAATAAGTCTCACATTGCACGTGCTGCTTTAGAATCAATTGCTTTTCAAGTGTACGATGTGTTGGATGCGATGCAAAAAGACAGTCCGCACGCTTTAACTGAGTTACGTGTCGATGGTGGAGCAAGTCAAAATAATATGCTGATGCAATTTCAAGCAGATTTATTGGGCGTCCCTGTACTTAGACCCAAACTATTGGAAAGTACCGCTTGGGGTGCTGCAATGATGGCAGGTCTAGCAGTCAACTATTTCAATTCTGAAAAGGAACTGGCGGATTTATGGCAATTAGATCGTTGTTTTGAACCTAGTATGTCACAAGATGAACGACAAGCCCGTTTGCAACAATGGCATTTGGCAGTAAAACGTACACGTTTGCAAGGCTAATCCGAACAGATAATAAAAAATTGCGACACAGACAGTGATGTCGCAATTTTAAATAAAAATACTGAAAGTCGGACGGTTAGCGATGGTGATGTTGAATCATCATATCCAAAGGTTTACCTAAGAAGTAATAGCCCAAACCTGTTAAGACTGCATTGACACAGAAGAATACGCCAATGGTTAATATAATGATCATATTTTGACTAAAGGCATCAGCAAGTGACTGGAAGTTAAAACCGAATTGGATCAAATAACCCACCAAATTTGCTAGAATTAAATAAATCCAAAACAATGCACTGCAAGTCATGGCAATCGACCAACGTTGTTTTTTATTTAATCCTGCTTTCTGCTCTTTGGCATATTTTTTACACATCATAAAAAATGCAATCATAAATGGCAAAAGAATCAATATACTCATCACTTGTGCAATGCTATTTGAAATCATACCAATCAGGTTAAATAATACAGTCAGTGCAATAAGCCAAATCGAAAATAAGCGATAATAAGGAAAAAAATGCATAAAAAATATTCAATAGAAATAAAAATTGCAATTAAGTTAAATTTTTAAAAAAATTTTGTCAACCAATTTAATCAACACGACGTTAATAAGGGTAGATTCAAGCAAAAAGCACCTTAAGTTCGTATTTATTGTCCAGCATCATCAATAAATATATGCTTTTTGCCACCTTCCTCACAATTCGGTAGGTGCTTTGCTCGATATCTATTTTCTCCGTATAAAAACAAAATAGCCAGTAACCTCACATACTGGCTATTTTTATGTGTTTAATTTTTTAATCATCGCTTTTTGGTGTTAAAATTCTTGTTTTTATTGTTAAATTTAGGGTGATTCAAATGAAAATAGTGCAAGCTTTACGCACGATGGCACTCATAGAATGCATTTCAGCATGTTTACTGTTTTTTGTGGCAATGCCAATGAAATATATTTTTGACAATCCAAGTCTTATTCGTCCTGTAGGTATGGCACACGGCATTTTATTTCTCATGTTTTTTGTTATGCTGCTGGTAGTATGTCAAATCAGAAAGTGGCCTCTAAAGATGTTTATTACTGGACTGATTGCATCGATTATTCCTTTAGCAGGTATTAGGTTTGATAAAGAAGTCAAAAAGATTGAAAATATAGGGCGTGTTGACAATTAACACAAATTGATTATTGTTGCAGCCAGATAGATATTAGCAGCAAAAGATTCATCGGTT
>NZ_JBHFHK010000025.1:0-29516 GCF_041928215.1 Hubeiibacter jixunmingi
TGGTTTTTTTGTCATGCCTTATGCTACTATAGTTTATTCCCCTTATGCAAAAAAATTACGGTTTTGCGTAAGTCCTATCATTATATCTAGGATTGATATTAATGATTATTTCCTTGTTGAGTAATTGCCATGCCCATCAACGATCTGACCCTTTGGGGCGAAACTTTACGTATCATGGTTGAAGTGATTGGAACTTTAGCCTTTGCTGTATCGGGTGTGTTGTCGGGTATGCGTAAACGCATGGATGTGTTTGGTGTAGCCGTATTGGGTTTTTTGGCTGCCTTTGGTGGCGGTACGTTAAGAGATATTTTACTTGATATACGTCCATTCTTTTGGGTATCGCAAGAGATTATGCTATGGTTGGTATTTAGTCTATGTATCTTTATGATGTTTGCCAATAATTGGCGTAAGATTCATATTACGCCGTCTGCTATCCAGTTTGCGGATGCTTTAGGCTTAGGCTTATTTGTGGCTGCAGGTGTACAAGCTGCTTTAGCAACAGGTATTCCTATGTCAGTGGCGGTCATTATGGGGATTATAACAGGCGTGTTTGGCGGTGTAATGCGAGACATTGCTTGTGGTGAAATGCCAACAGCATTTTTTGATCGCCGACCATATGCGATGTGTGCCTTAGTCGGTGGATGGGTACATGCTTTTTTGGCGGTTTATTCCGTGTTGCCGTCTTGGTTGGTATTGTTGATTAGTGCAAGCACCATTACAGGTCTGCGTATTTGTGTTATTGTATTTGACTATCGATTACCTGATTGGCATAGATAGAGTGAATATTTTAGTGATTGATAATGTGTGAATTTTGGGTTTGACATGTCATCATTTTGTTATGAAACGCTATATAAATCTTTTTTGGATTTTTAATCATAAACATCTAATCGGTATGGGAAAATGACACGCAATCTAATGCTCACAAAACTAAACATAGAACAACCAATTATCCTTGCCCCAATGGCAGGAGTAAGCACTCCGCAACTCGCTGCTGCAGTAAGTAATGCGGGTGGTTTAGGTAGCCTAGGTTTGGGGGCGAATAACGCAGAACAGGCTAGGTCGCTTATTTTAAAGACTCAAGCTTTGACGGATCAATCCTTTCAAGTCAATTTCTTTTGCCATAAACCTACGATATATCAAGCAGAACAAGCCCAAGTTTGGATTGATTATTTACAACCATTTTTTGAAAAAATATCAACAATCTCCACCGCAGAATTTGCATAAAATCTATCAAAGTTTTGTAGAAAATGATGATTTATTACAAGTTGTATTGGAAACATGTCCTAAGGCAGTGAGTTTTCATTTTGGCTTGCCTTTACCACATCAAATACAGGCTTTAAAACAAGCAAATATTGTCACAATGGTCAGTGTAACAAATTTGTCGGAGGCACGCTTAGCATTGGCATCAGACATAGATATTCTGATCGCTCAGGGTATTGAGGCAGGAGGTCATCGTGGTTGCTTTGATCCAAATTATGATACGGCAATCTGTACTTTAGATTTGGTTAAGCTACTCAAACAGCATTGTGATGCACCGATTGTTGCTGCAGGTGGCTTGATGTCTGGTGAAGATATTGCCAGAGTGATTGAAATGGGAGCGAGTGCTGGGCAGTTGGGTACGGCATTTTTACTGTGTGAGGAATCAGGGGCTAATCAGGCTTACCGTCAGATTTTACGCCAGCAGATGACTTCTTCTACCGCAACGATCACCCAACCTACGGATATTATCTCTGGGCGTATGGCACGTGGATTGGTTAATGATTGGCACACATTAGTAGATGGGTCACAACGCCCAAATCACGCAGGTTATCCTTATAGTTATGATTTGGCAAAACAATTGCATCAGATTGCTAGCCAGCACGGTGATCATGGATTTGCCGCATTTTGGGCTGGTACAGATGTGAAAAGAATTCGGGAATTGGATGCAGATGTATTGATGAAAAAAATAATTGCAGAATTTAACAATTTTAGTGATTAGCGATAGTAGGATGGGAGAGAAGGCATTGTTTTCATGATTTGAATTGATATAATTTCATTTTTAAATAAGATTTGAAAGAGAATCCTTATGTTTGCAAAGTATTTACTGCTTATTCCCGTATTTACCCTGTCTTTAACCGCTTGTAATCGCCAACCCTCAGCAGAAAACGAACAACGTGCTGCGATTCGACCAGCGGTAAAATTGACGAATGATGCTACAGCAGTTGCCAATGAAGCATGGGTTCTGATGAATCAGGTCGATCAGATGCTTTATTCTGGTGATAATGCTGATTTGGAAAATAGCGTGCGTAAGCCTGTGCGAGAGCTGACTTTGCGTTGGAAAACTGAAGTCAAAATGACTGATTCAGTGACTGAAGGTAAATATGCTCTATGTCGTAAGGCATTGAATAGTTTAGATGTATGGGCAAGAGCAGTACAAAACAAACAAGACCCAAGTTCTGCCAAAGCAGATTATGAACGTGATAAAAATCTATGTAAATCTGCTATCGAACATCCAGAGCAAGGCAATACTTCTCCAAAAGAGTTAAAAGAGCGTAACCTGCCTGCCAGTGAAGTCGTCAAAAATTAATGCCTGTAAATGTCATGATCTTATGATTGTGGAAGATAGAAATAAGGTGGGTTAATTTATGTAACCTAGACTTATTTCTATCAATACTTGTTAAGTTTGACTTTGGTCGTTGAAATGGTTAGATTTAAAACAGCATCTTATCAAATGATTTCGGATTTTTCGTATGGGTGATTTTATTGTTTCACTTCTTGCCAGTTTTGTACCGATTTTTTTGGATGATAATAAGGCACATATCGAACTGACTAAATGGCGAGTGATAGCTTTATTTGCGGTGATTTTTATTTCGGTATATGTGTTTTTTGCGACATTCTTTTTTGGCGTAGAGTTACTAAAAGGTTTCCCAATACCGTGGCTAGGTTTAGCCGTTAGTGATTTTATTTTCGCATTTTTGGTGGTTTTAATACTAGTGATTATGGATAAACTTAAGGCATAACTCTTTTGAGTTTAATCACGATATAGATGACAAAATACCATAGCAGTCATTATGGCATCATTTAAAGCATCATGAGCGGGTAGGCGTGGAATCTGATATTCATCAATCAATTGATCTAGATGCTTTGCACTTACTGCATTTTCGCTACCGCTTTTCTTTTGCCGCTGAGCTTGCTCCATTTTACTGACATCAATTAATTGATTTTTTAAATTTTTTCCCAAAAAAGGTTTGACTAAAGCATTTAAAAAAGCCATATCTATATCTACACAAAAACCGATAATTGGACGACTACCGATAAAAGGCAATAATTGAGCCAACAATTCATCATGATTTATACCATTTTCAACATCAATCGGTCTTAAACCATGGATAATAATATTTTCAGGTGTTGGTAAAACTGGCGGACGACAAATCAGCGATAAAGCATCACTGCTGTGCATCTGTAATAGACCATGCTGTTTTACAATTTTGACTGCACCGACGCTGAGTATATGATCTGTCTTAGCATTTAATCCTGTCATTTCAAAATCCAAACACACCCATTCATCAGTCGGTGCTTTATCAAATAAATATTGATATTCGGGATGTAATAAATGAGGCTTATTTGAAAATAATGATTTTAGGGCATCAAACATTTTATTTCTCCTTATTTAAAATACGTCTAGGCGATAACGATGCGTGATACTGGCTTTAAAATCTTTTACGATTGCTAAAGACTGTTTTAATAGATCTTTTTCCAAAGCAGATAACTTATTTGGATTGACTTTACG
The DNA here is from genome assembly GCF_041928215.1 of Hubeiibacter jixunmingi. Lineage (NCBI taxonomy): Bacteria > Pseudomonadati > Pseudomonadota > Gammaproteobacteria > Moraxellales > Moraxellaceae > Hubeiibacter > Hubeiibacter jixunmingi. The sequence goes on from NZ_JBHFHK010000025.1 coordinate 3,770, forward strand.
TGCTGAGCGATCACTGGTGACAAGCGATACTGCAAGGCGTTTGGATAAGAAAAATTCCAATGCTTCCACGATATTTTGGGCTACTTTGGCTTCAATCACACCCTTATTGGCAAGAGCATGTAAGCGTGCTTTGGTACTATTTTCGGTAATACCATGATCTAATGCTAGCGTGCGTGTGCCATGTACAATTGGAAAAATACCTGCCTTTTTTAAATCTATATCACTGTCAGCACCACCAGTAAATTTCTGCCAAAAGCTATGTCCGTCGCCAAATTGCAACATAGGCTTCGCAAAACGGTTAATAAAATTACTGGCACTATTATGTTGATAACGATCAAAAAAATGAGCTTTTAATTCTTCATACAAAGAAAAATCGCCACACACTGGCATTGCATCCATGAGCACAGTGAGCCACATCATATCGTCGCCACTAGCGTGGATAAACCATGTACTGACTTGTTGTTTAAAATCGCTGATATGTAAACACCAACGTGAATGATTCATCATGATGCCACCCGTACATAGCGGATAACCGAGCTGGTTTAAAGTTTGGTTAAACTGCTCAGCATAATTGGCAATGTTAGGGTCTTCAAAACCATCACGAATAATTAAAGCATTGTCTTGGTCGGTACGCATAATTTGTTCACCACGTCCTTCCGAACCCATGACCATAACACAACTGTTATCAAAGACAGCTTTGGGTACGAGCATTGACCATAATTTGGCAAAAACGTGTAGATTTAGATGCTGCACCATTCGACTAACGACATAAGTTTTACTGCCATTTTGATGTTGTGTGCGAATAAATTTACCAATCATTTGTACAGCAACAGAAAGCTCATCGATATTTTCAGCATTTTCAATATGTGCTGCGATAAGGTTAGAATGATTACTCAAAAAGCTTAATAGTTCCGTTTGTCCAAGCACGCCTGTGATGACATCATTTTCTACGATGGGCAATCGATGCACTTTGTTATTCAGCATACATAATAAAGCATCACTGACATCCGCATCAGGCGTAATTGTCTTAAGGTTAAAATTGGTAAATTGAATCACAGGTGTGTTGGCAAAATCTACTTTTTGTTCAATTGCTTTACAGACATCCACTTGTGTAAACATCCCAATGCCTTGCTGACTGGTGACTAAAATATGTTTACTATTACCGTGATTCATTTTAACCACCGCATTAAATAGATTGTCATTTTCATCAATAAAAAGCGGTGTACGAATATGATCTTGTAACTCGCTCAAACGGCGATGCAATAAATTTTGACTTTCTTGTCCTGCTTGTTTGATTTCACTCTCAGCAACTCGTTCTACCAAATCAGCAAATAATAAGCTTTTGAGTCGGCTATTTTGTTCAGTGACTTGCTGTAAAATTTTACCATCAAGCTTCAGTAATAAGGTTTGTTCACTGGCGGTAAAAGTGGCGTGATGCTGGCTGTCGAACCAGTCCCCTGTATTCAATCCCGCCAAGATTTCATCGCCCAAGGTTTCACGGATTTTACCTTTTAAAATCACAAAAAAATCGCCAAGCCATTCTTTGGGCACACTTTGTTGTTTATCTAAATAGACCACTTTGCTGTTTTGATTTAGCAATTGACGTTGCTGTGTTGTAAGCACATCAAAAGGCTGTGTATATAAATAGTTTTGCATCACGCTTCCTTATGTTGTGGGCTTTCGTAGATTGTAATCTTTATTGGTCATCGGTGCTAGTAGATAAAGGTATTAATCATTAACGTTTGCGATTAACTAAAAAATTGTTTTTATGATGACTTATAGGACGAGTTTAGGTATTTAAGATGTAAAATTGTCAAAAAAATTATCCAACATCATACAATGGATTTTTTTATGTTAAACTTGACCAGTTCATATTCTGTAATGCTAAAAAGACCTATGATTAATCGACAACATATTGATTTTGAAAAAGTTGCTAAACATACTTTGGCAATTGAGCAAAATGCATTAGTGATTCTTTCGGATCAAATTGATGCACGTTTTAGTCAGGCTTGCCAAATTCTGTTGCAATGCCAAGGGCGTGTTGTCGTGACAGGTATGGGAAAATCAGGACATATTGGTAGAAAGATTGCGGCGACTTTGGCATCTACTGGCACACCGTCTTTTTTTATGCATCCTGGTGAAGCTGGGCATGGTGACTTGGGGATGCTGGTGCGTGGTGATGTATTAATTGCCATTTCTAACTCAGGCAAAAGCGATGAAATCATGATGCTGATGCCATTGATTAAGCATTTGGGCGTACCATTAATTACCATAAGCCGTGATGACACAGGGCCTATGCCACAAAATGCCGATGTTGCATTGACTTTGGGTAATGCTGAAGAAGCCTGTCCTTTGGGCTTGGCACCGACATCGAGTACCACAGCGACTTTGGCTTTGGGCGATGCACTGGCGGTCGCATTGTTGGAGGCGAGAGGTTTTACTGCGGATGATTTTGCTCGTTCACATCCTGCTGGTGCTTTGGGCAAACGTTTACTATTGCACGTACGTGATTTGATGCATACAGGTGAGGCTTTACCAAAAGTTGCACCAGATACGTTGATGAAACAAGTGCTTTTTGAAATGACTGAAAAACGTTTGGGATTGACCACAATTGTTGATGAAAAAAATGTCTTATTAGGTATTTTTACTGACGGTGATCTACGCCGTTTAATTGAAAAACAAGATGGCATTCAGCTTAATATGCCTATATCTGAGGTAATGACCAAACAACCATTTACCATTTTGGCAGATGCACGGGCGATTGATGCCTTAGATCAATTGAAAGATAAAAAAATCAATCAATTTGTGGTGGTGGATGAGGCGGATAAACTCTTAGGTGTTATTTCTATGCATGATTTGATTCGTGCAGGAATGTAGTGATTGATATCAAGCTAGGTCATGTCAATATAGTCTAAAAGCCATTCTGTGATTGCATTACTCATGGCGAAAGATTTACAATAGCTGTTATTGCTGAATATTTTAACTGATGAGGTCTGTATGGCTTTAAGAGATATGCAAAACGAGCCTACGGCACAAATTACCGACAAAATTTTAGAAAAGCTTGCCAAGATGCAAGCCTTAGTTCTTGATGTTGATGGTATCTTGAGTGATGGTTTTGTGACGTTGACCAATACAGGCGATGAGCTCAAATCTTTTGATATTCGTGATGGCTTAGGCATGAAGTTGGTGCAAAAAGCAGGTATCAAAGTCATTATTATCACAGGTCGCAACAGTGAAATTGTCAATAAACGTATGACTGACTTGGGTGTGGATTTAATTATTCAGGGTCGTGAAGATAAAGGCATCGCACTGGAAGAAGCTTGTGAAAAGTTAGAAATCTGGTCAAATTATTGCTTGTACATGGGCGATGACTGGCCTGACTTGTCCGCATTTGCGATTGCTGGAATGAAAGTGACTGTACCAAATGGGCATATCGAATTAAAAAAACGTGCTGACTTTGTGACGCAAGCTATGGGTGGACGTGGTGCCGTGCGTGAAGTGTGTGATTTATTATTGCAGGCACATGATAAATATGATGAGTTATTGGCAAGTTTTTTATTGCCGAAACATCATATGATGAAGCCTGATTTGTTTTCGCAAGCATGATGGTAATACTGTAAATTGTTTAATTTGGTGTGAGAAATAGAAATGGAAACACGTGGTTTATATGTTTTAGCCGTGCTATTTGTCGCAGTAGTGGGTGGTTTTTACTATTTTTCAGGTCAGGATGAAAGCCAAAGCACTGCAAGTAATCAAAACTATTCTTCTGAAGCCAAAAACATTCGTGTGATCCAAACCAATGAGCAAGGACAATTACAGCTCACTGCAAATATTGGCGAAGCGACGCAGTCCATGCAGACGGGTGAAACCAATCTGCAAGGTATTCGTGGAGAGCTGTACGATCAAGGACAAAAAGATGTGGTCTTTTCTGCCGATCGCAGTCGTGCGGACAAAGATTTCATTAAGGTAGAACTGTTTAACAACATTACCGTGTCTAGATTGGCTAAACAGGATACCCCAAGCAGTACCTTTTATACCGATTATTTGCAGAGTGATACCAAAACTCAGCAAATCGAAACACAGCATCCTGTGCAGCTTCATACAGCACAAGCAGAATTAAATAGTCAGGGTCTGAAAGCAAATTTACGCACAGGCGACTACGAACTTTACTCTATCCGAGGTCAATATGTACCAAGTCCGTCACAATAAATCCCGAAAAATCGCTTATCTTTGTCTATTGGCACTAAGCATTTTCGGTTCGCAACATAGTTTTGCTTTGGATAGTGACCGTAAGCAGCCTGTTACCTTAGAAGCAGATCGAGCTACTTTTAATGAACGTACAGGTGTGACGACTTATACAGGTAATGTCATTATTCAACAAGGTTCTTTTCGTCTAAATGCCAGCTCAATTACAGCAAATTTGAACGGACAACGCCAAATTCAGTCAGTTATAGCACAAGGTAATCCTGCACGTTTCCAACAACAATTAGAACGTAATGGATTGGCACGTGGTGAAGGGCAGCGTATTCAGTATAATGCAGAAACTGGGATTGTGATGTTATCGGGTCGTGCCTTTTTAGAGCAAAATGGTGCAACTTTCCGTGGTGAAACCTTGACTTATAGTATGAGTAAAGGCGATATCGAGGCATCAGGTGGTCAAAAAGGACGTATCAAAATCGTTATTCCACCATCAGCAACGCAGAATCTGCGTGGGGTACGTAACTGATGACCGTACAAAATCCAAGCATTAGCCCAAGTAGTCAGGTCAATTTAGCCCAAAATAAGCAAGTGCTCAAAGTACAACATTTGGCAAAAGTCTATAGCAAGCGTTGGGTGGTCAAAGACGTTTCATTACAAATCGAAAGTGGTCAAATTGTAGGTTTACTTGGTCCAAATGGTGCAGGCAAAACCACGAGCTTTTATATGGTTGTTGGCTTAGTGCGTATGGATAAAGGCAGCATTAGTTTGGATAATGCAGACTTATCAAATCTTGCCATGCATGAGCGTGCACGAAAAGGCATTGGCTATTTGCCACAAGAAGCATCGATTTTTCGCAAATTAACGGTTGCTGATAATATCATGGCGATATTAGAAACACGCAAAGATCTTGATAAGGCACAGCGTCAGCAACAATTACAACACTTGCTTGATGATTTTAAAATTAATCATATCAAAGATTCTTTAGGCATGAGTTTGTCTGGTGGTGAACGCCGACGTGCAGAAATTGCACGTGCTTTGGCATCTGATCCAAAGTTTATGTTATTGGACGAGCCTTTTGCAGGGGTAGATCCGATTTCAGTGAGTGATATTAAAGATGTGATTACCACATTAACCGAACGAGGAATTGGCGTACTGATTACCGATCATAACGTACGTGAAACTTTGGCAATCTGTGAAAAAGCCTATATCGTTTCTGAAGGTAGCGTTATCGCAGAAGGTACAGCCGAAGAAATTTTGCAAAATGAACAAGTGCGTAAAGTATATTTAGGTGATGACTTCAAAGTTTAAGTTTTTATTTACAAAGTAAAAGTAGCGTTGTTTTTAAAAATATTTCAAGCCAATTTAAAAATATCAGTGCTATATCTTGAGTTATCTGATTGTTTTTCCTGTATTAAAAATAAACGTATGTAACAAAAACTTACTAAGTAAATTTTGTTTAATATTGTTTTTAATTTATTATGCTTTTTTTTGTGGTCAGGATGGGTCATCGTAACATAGGGTAATTGGCGATGATCTTTGGCATTGTTATGCTTTTTTATACTGACTTATTTTTTAGATTTAGCTGCTATCATTGGCTGGTTTTCGTCTTTAGTTTAAGTACATGTAAAATCATTTTGAGCCGTGACCAGCGCAATATTTTATATGGGGTAGAGTTGTGGAATACACCTTTAATGCGTATTACACCCTAATTGCTGCTGTTGTTGTACTCATGCTTGGTCGTGCTTTGGTACAAAAGATTAACTTTTTACAGCGTTACAATATTCCAGAGCCTGTCGCTGGTGGTTTGGTTGCAGCAATTGTGGCTTTTATGTGCTATCACTTTTTTGGTGCAAGTGGCAAATTCAGTAGCGAATTACAGACCAGCTTTATGTTAATTTTCTTTGCTTCTATTGGCTTGAGTGCAAACTTCAAAAAGCTTATGGAAGGTGGAAAAGGCTTGATTATATTCTTAGTCGGCATTTCATTATTTATTGTTGTACAAAACATGGTTGGTATCGGCTTGGCAACAGCATTAGACCTTAATCCTCTGATTGGTTTGGTGGCGGGTTCGATTACATTGACTGGTGGTCATGGTACAGCAGCAGCATGGGGAAGTACTTTAGAGACTCGCTATGGTGTTGATGGTGCAACGACTTTGGGTATGGCGAGTGCGACCTTTGGTCTTGTGATTGGTGGTCTGATGGGTGGACCGATTGCACGTATGCTGATTGAACGCAAACGCCTTGCGACACCAATTGCCAATAATAATGCCAACAATAGTGATCAGCCATTTGAAGATGATGGTTCAGCTGCATTTGAATATCGTAACAAAACACGTTTGATTACTGCAGATAATGCCATTACTACACTTGGACTATTTGCCGCGTGTTTGGCTTTTGCACATCTTATGACAGGTCTTGTAAAAGGTACGCCATTTGAATTGCCTACATTCGTTTGGGCGTTATTTGGTGGTGTGGTACTTCGTAATGTGTTAGAAGGCATTTTCAAGGTCAGTATGTTTGACCGTGCGATTGATGTGTTTGGTAATGCGTCATTGAGTTTATTCTTGGCAATGGCTTTATTATCATTGAAGTTGTGGCAATTGGCAGGTTTGGCAGGACCATTGATGATCATTCTTGCAGTACAGACTGTAGTGATGGGCTTGTTTGCCGTGTTTGTGACCTTCAAAATCATGGGTAGTAACTACGATGCGGCAGTATTATCTGCTGGTCATTGTGGTTTTGGTATGGGTGCAACACCGACTGCGGTGGCAAATATGCAATCCATTACCAATACTTATGGTGCATCTCACAAGGCATTTTTAATTGTGCCTTTGGTAGGTGCATTCTTTGTTGATCTCGTGAACGTGGTTGTTATTCAGACACTATTAAAGATATTTGGTTAATTGTATAGAATACAAAGTCATTCTTTATAATGTCAAAAAAGCCCTTTTAAAATCAATTAAAAGGGCTTTTTTAATCGCTAAATCTTTTAAAAATTTAACTTAAGATTATTGTGCAGCAGATGCAACAGCATTTTTGATGTCAGCTTTTGCAGCTTCAGCAGTGTTTTTGACATCTGTCGCAGCAGTATTAGCAGTATTTTTTACATCATTTGCGGCAGCGACAGCCGTATTTGTGGCATTGTTTGCAGCAGCTGTAGCGTTATTCGCAGCGTTATTTGCAGCAGCTGTAGCAGTGTTCGCTGCATTGGTTGCAGTCGCTGCGACATTATTCGCAGCAGCCGTAGCGGTATTCGCAGCGTTATTTGCAGCGGCAGCAGCATTGTTGGCAACAGTAGCTGCGCTCGCAGCAGCAATGGCAGCTGGATCTTCTTTCTTAGCACAGCCTACAACAGCCAAAGTAGCGATTAAGCCTGTAGCAATAGCGATATTTTTTAACATAGCATCATACTCTATCAATAGCGAGCCAAATCATTGACTCAGAAATGGTGGGATAAATGATCGTAGAACCCTATCAGCCAAGCCATCAGAAAGATTAAACTTAGACTTGGTCAATCAGACAGATAAGTTCGATGTAAATATGATAAAGGTACTCACCTCACATTCATACGCAGTATCACAATACTGATCACTTATTGATATCCTAGCATCCAAATATGACAATTACATCACTATTATGTAACATTGTCATGAATTAAATAGATGCATAATTTTGATTTAATCTAAATTGACGATGAATAATTGTACATATAAAAAATCACCATAATTGCGAAAATTATGGTGATTCTTAAACACAATGTAGTGAAAAATAAAGCTTAATTGCTGGCTTTACGTTTCATTTGATCGAAAAAGTCGTCATTGGTTTTGCTGTCTTTCATACGATCCAACAAAAACTCCATCGCAGCAAGTTCATCCATTGGGTGCAATAATTTACGCAAAATCCAAATTTTACGTAACAAATCTTCGCTAATTAAACGTTCTTCTCGGCGTGTACCAGACTTGTTGATATTCATTGCAGGGAATACACGTTTCTCAGCGATACGACGCTCAAGCGTGATCTCTTGGTTGCCTGTACCTTTGAATTCTTCGTAGATGACTTCATCCATACGGCTACCTGTTTCAATCAGGGCTGTAGAAATAATCGTCAAAGAACCGCCTTCTTCAATATTACGTGCAGCACCGAAGAAACGTTTTGGACGTTCTAATGCATGTGCATCCACACCACCTGTTAATACTTTACCAGATGATGGAATCACTGTGTTGTATGCACGTGCTAGACGTGTGATCGAGTCGAGTAAAATCACCACATCTTTTTTGTGTTCAACCAAACGTTTGGCTTTTTCGATGACCATTTCTGCCACTTGAACGTGACGTGCTGGTGCTTCATCGAAGGTTGATGCAATGATTTCACCACGTACAGTACGTTCCATCTCAGTGACTTCTTCTGGACGTTCGTCAATCAATAACACGATCAAGAATACTTCAGGATTATTGCGTACGATAGATTGTGCAATACTTTGCAACAACATGGTTTTACCTGCTTTTGGTGGTGCAACGATGATTGAACGTTGTCCTTTACCAATTGGTGCGATCAAGTCAATCACACGTGCGGTCAAATCTTCAGTTGAGCCATTACCAAGTTCTAAAACCAACTGTTCAGTTGGAAAAAGTGGTGTAAGGTTTTCAAATAATATTTTATTACGTGAATTTTCAGGCGTATCGAAGTTAAGCTCATTCACCTTGAGCAAAGCAAAGTAACGTTCACCTTCTTTTGGTGGGCGAATCGTACCATTGATCGTATCGCCTGTACGTAGGTTAAAACGACGAATTTGTGACGGACTCACATAGATATCATCTGGACCAGCAAGATAAGAGCCTGACGAAGAACGTAAAAAGCCGTAACCATCCGCCAAAATTTCCAGTACGCCATCACCAAAAATCTCTTCGCCGTTCATGGCATGACGTTTTAAAATCGCAAAAATCACATCTTGTTTGCGGTTACGAGCCATGCCTTCAAGACCCATAAATTCAGCAATTTTGATGAGTTCGCCTATTGGTTTTTTCTTTAGTTCAGTTAAATTCATATGAAGAAGTCATAATTTGGGTTGAGATACCTTTAGCGACAGCAGTTTTTGTTGATCTTATCTAAAAATGAAGCAAAATAAATTTATATCATCACCGAGCCATAATCATATTTATGGTGTTTATGATCAAAAATTTATAAAACCAACCAAGAAATAAAGACCTTTTGTAAAAACTTTTTGCAGCTAAATCATTGCCGTCTTCACATATTCCAAAATAAATATAATTTCAAAAAAATCACAACCCATAAATTAAAATAGGTGTATTAAACATACGATGATGATTGAGAAATGAAATTACAAAAATGAAATGTGCCGAACGGCGATTTTATTGTTTGTTCGTGCCAGATACTATAAAGAAATATGTAAAATATGGCTCGAACCCTGTGAAATATAAGCCAGTTGTGGTCTTTTGTCAAACAATAAAGCCATGAAATAAGGGTGTTTTGAATAAAAAATCACCACATTATCTAGATATGGTGATTTTATTTGTTTTTACTGACTATAACGCAGCGATTATAGCTGTTGCTCAATGAATTGAGCCAATGGACCACGCGGTAATGCACCGATTTGCTGTGCAGTCACTTCACCGTGTTTGAACATATATAATGCAGGAATGCTACGCACATTGTATTTTGCAGCTATTTCACTGTCAGTGATATCTAATTTAACGATTTGGACTTTGCCATCATATTCTTGTGCCAAATCTTCTAAGATTGGGGCGATCATTTTACAAGGACCACACCAAGGCGCCCAAAAATCCACAAGCACTGGTAATGAATTTTCGATAACATCGGTTTGGAACTGTGCATCAGTAGTGTTGATAATATCTGCCATGGGAACTCCAAATATAAAAATGCAGCAAACTGGTAATAATATGGGGACACAATCGTATAATTACAAGTGTACCTGTCATTACGTATAAATATAAACCAGTGTTTAGTTTAACATTTTTTTTTAAATTTACCTCATAAAATATGTACTTATTCATGAAGTCTTTCGATTAAAAGGATTGGATCGCTCAATCGTGAATCAATTTTTTATGATAGATATTGCACAAAGTTATGGCGAAATCTGCAATAACTACTTTAAAAAAAACACGATTTGCTTTACTCTAGGCGAGTATTCTTTTGGGGTAAGTTATGGCGGATTTATTGGTTGATGATGAACTGTTGGCAGCGATTGATATGGGATCAAATAGTTTCCATTTGGCAATTGCACGTGTCGATCACGGTGAAGTCAAAAAAGTGGCGTCCATGTCAGAAAAAGTCCAGTTAGCCGCTGGATTAGATGAAAATAATTATTTGAGTGAAGCTGCACAGCAGCGCGGTTTGGCTTGTTTGTCACGCTTTGTTGGGCGTTTGGGTACTGTGCCGAGTAGTCGCTTGCGTATTGTGGCGACCAATGCTCTACGTCAAGCCGAAAATGGCGATGAATTTATTGATAAAGCATTAAAAATTTTACCTAAGCCGATCGAAATCATTGCAGGACGTGAAGAAGCACGTCTCATTTATCTTGGTGTGTCACATACGATGGCAGATGAAGGTCGCCGCTTGGTCATTGATATTGGTGGTGGCTCAACTGAGTTTATCATTGGTGAAAACTTTGAACCGATCATGACCGAATCTTTACAGTTGGGTTGCGTGGCTTATACCAAGACGTTTTTTGCTGATGGTAGTATCACTGAAAAAGCATTTGATAAAGCAGTCGTTTCAGCACGTAAAGAGCTAATGGCAATTGCAAAAGCTTATTTAAATACGGGCTGGAATAATGTCGTTGGGTCGAGTGGTACGATTAAAGCTTGCCGTCAAATTTTGTTGAATATGGGTTTGAGTGATAGCCAAGAAAGCATCACATGGCAAGCACTACAAAAACTCAAAGAGCGTGTCTTGAAATATAACCATGTTTCAAAGATTGATTTTGACGGGCTAAAAGATGACCGCCGTGCTGTACTGCCAGCAGGTTTGGCAATTCTGTATGCGATTTTTGAAGTACTCAAAATTGAACGTTTGGTGTATTCGGACGGTGCTTTACGTGAAGGTGTTATGTACGATTTGCTTGGTCGTTTCCGCCATGAAGACATTCGTGATCGCAGTGTACAAGCGATGTTGGGACGCTACGGTGCAGACCACGCACAAGCTGAACGTGTAGTACAGACCGCTCAAAAACTCTTTGAAGACAGTAAAAGTACTTTGCAATTGTCAGAAGATGATGGAGATCTATTACGCCGAGCTTCTTATTTGCATGAAATTGGCTTAGCAATTAGTCATAATGGTTATCATCGTCATGGTGCTTATTTGTTACAGCATTCTGATATTCCAGGCTTTTCTAAGATAGACCAAAACCATTTGGCACTTTTAGTCGCTCACCATCGTCGCAAATTACGCAATGATAGTTTGAACGTTTTATTAAAAAATAACACTAAGTCTTTGCTTTATCTATGTTTAATTTTAAGACTCGCAGTTGTGCTTAATCATAGTCACAGCGATGAGACTTTGCCTGAGTTTAATTTACTCGTAAAAAATGAGCATAGTTGGCAATTACATATCTTAGGCGATGTGAAACAATGGCCATTATTGATTGTCGATTTACAAGATGAGCAGCAACAGTTTAGAAACTGGCAAGTTGATTTGCAAATCTTGACGCCAATCACCACATGGAATTGACACAACACTGTGTTAAATATGAGCGTACATTGAAAATGAGGTAAGTTAGAAAATATATTTTGGCTTACCTGATCTGCAATTATTCGAGTAGTTTATGAGTAGCAAAGCCAAGATTTCACAAGCATGGAAAACCGTGCAAATTGCACGTCACCCAGAGCGTCCACAATTTTTAGATTATGCGAATGTATTATTTAGTGAATTTGATGTGTTGCATGGTGACCGTTTGTACGGTGATGATGGTGCGTTAATTGGTGCTTTAGCCCGTTTTGATGGTCAGCCTGTTATGGTGGTCGGACAACATAAAGGGCGTAGTACAAGAGAACGTTTACAGCATAATTTCGGCATGTGTAATCCTGAAGGCTACCGTAAATCGCAACGCTTATTTGATATGGCAGAACGCTTTGGTTTACCTGTATTAACCTTTATTGATACCATGGGTGCTTATCCTGGGGTAGGTGCTGAAGAACGTGGACAAGCCGAAGCGATTGCACGCAATTTAGCACAATTGTCTAGCTTGAAAGTGCCTGTGGTTGCTACAGTCATCGGTGAAGGCGGTTCGGGTGGTGCTTTGGCGATTGGTGTTGCAGACAAAGTCATTATGCTTTCACATAGTATTTATTCGGTGATCTCACCAGAGGGCTGTGCATCAATTTTGTGGAAAACTGCTGATAAAGCTGAACGTGCCAGCGAAGCATTGTCTCTGACTGCTCAGCGTTTACAGCAGTTGGGCATCATTGAAACTGTGATTGATGAAGGTGAGGGAGCTCATCTGAACACAGAACAAGTCATGCAAAATCTTCATGCAGAATTGAAAAACAGCCTAGCACAACTTAATCAACTTGATGCAGATGCAAGATGCGGAGCCCGTTATCAACGCTTGATGAAATTTGGCAGTGCCAATCTCACAAGTCAAAATTAAAATATTTATTTTCTAATCTTATTCAGCAATGCGAGCAGTTTTCAGCAACTGCTCGTTTGTTTTTGGCATGTAGTGGTGGCATGGATTCCATGTTACTGCTTTATCTTCTTGCTACTTTAAAGCATCAACATCACATTGCACAGCCTATCCATGTGGTTTATATCGATCATCAATTACAAGCGCAGAGTTCGGTATGGGGAGAGCTTGTTCAAACCCATTGCCAACAACTTGATTTATTTTGCAAAATTATTGCCGTTGATGTACAAGCGGGCAACCTAGAAAACCAAGCTCGCCAAGCTCGTTATCAAGCTTTACAACAACAATTACAGCCCAACGATGTGTTAATTCTGGCACACCATCAACAAGATCAAGCAGAAACGGTACTACTACGATTGTTGCAAGGTACAGGTGTACAAGGCTTGTCAGCAATGAAAATCGTGGAGCAGCGTACCTTAACTCACCTTGATCATGCAACACTGTCTTTAGAAATTCCGCACCATTATTTTTTATGGCGTCCATTATTGGAGACGGCAAAATCTGATATTGAAGCATTGATGGATACATTTCAGATTCAATACGCAGATGACCCCATGAATCATAGCCTAGATTATGATCGTGTATGGTGTAGAGAAAGCTTATTTCCATTGTTAGAACAACGCTTTGGAAAGATGCAGGATAGCTTGACTCGTTGTGCTAAAATTATGCAGGACAGTCAATCGATCTTGTATGAAGTGTTGCAGCAAGATATTGCACAGTGTGTGCAACAAATACAGAATGATTCAGTAGTAATGTATATTGATTTAAATCTATTTAGATGTTTATCAGCAGCAAGGCAAAGACAATTATTAGTTTGGTTTTTACAGGCAGAACAACAATATAAAGCACCAATGCATATCTTGAATCATCTGCAAAATGATGTGATTCAGGCTAAAATTGATGCGGAAAGTCAGCTACATTATGCAGGTCATTATTTTTTACGTTATGACGACAAGCTATATCGTTATACCGCAGAAGCTTGGCAAAACTGGCAAAATACGCCAGTAGATTATCAAATGAGCTTAAATCTAGCACAAGTAATTCACAGTCAATTTGGTCAATTTAAAGTCGTTTTGCAAGCAGATGATGAGTTTGGTTTGAGTTTAGATTTATTTACAAAAGAATTGGACTTTATGGCAAGACAAGGCGGTGAAAAAATTGCTTTTTTACATCGCCCACATCGACAAGTATTAAAAAAATATCTTCAACAACATAAAGTTACCCCTTGGCAACGTAAGCATGTGCAATGTGTGCAATATAATGCTACTATACTGGGTGTTTTGACGCCATCAGGCTTTGATTTGGCACAAAGTGATTATATTGTGCAAGGTGGCTGGACTTTGGCACGTGTATCGCAATAGCCAAAGGGCTAAATTTAAAATGATTGTTAAGAGAGGGGTTGAGAGCATGACAGACTTACAGCAACACCGTATGTTATTTATCGGTGGCGGTAATATGGCACAAGCATTGATTGGTGGCTTATTGGCACAAGGGGTTGCCAGTTCACAATTTATGGTGGCTGATCCATCAACGGCAATCCAACAATATTTTAATGAAAAAAATATTGCAACAACATCACAAGCGACTGATTTTATTGATCAGGCTGATGTGATCGTATTGGCAATAAAGCCACAAGTCTTGGCACAAGTTTTGTCCCCTTTGCACGGTAAACTCAAACAACAATTAATTATTTCTGTCGTTGCAGGTGCAAAAATTTCTTCTATTGCTCAACTTTTGGGTGACCATCAACGTATCGTACGTGTTATGCCAAATACACCTGCATTGTTGCAAATGGGGGCGAGTGGAGCTTTTGCAGCGGATGCCGTGTCTGAATCAGAGAAACAATTGACGCTCCAAATCTTACAAGCTACAGGTTTAGCAATTTGGGTGCAAAATGAACAGCAAATCGATGCGGTTACCGCACTGTCAGGCTCAGGACCTGCATATTTCTTTTATATGATTGAAGCGATGATCAAAGCAGGCACTGATTTGGGGCTAGATATAGAAACTGCAAAAGCACTGGCATTACAAACTGCAACAGGTGCAAGCATGATGGCACAGCAAAGCGAGTTTGATGTTGCAGAATTGCGTCGTCGTGTGACTTCACCAAATGGTACTACACAAGCTGCCATCGAATCTTTTGATCAACAGCACATTGCACAGCACATTGCACAAGGTATGCAAGCGGCTTATCAGCGTAGCGGTGAATTGGCAGTTGAGCTGGAACAACAGTTTAAAGCAGATTTAGGTTAAGGTGGCTATTTTGCGACAATCGCAATATACACCAATGATTTTTTAAAATTTTAATTGAACAAAGTGAGATAGGTTTTGGCGATTATTTTATTGGTTTTGTTAAACGTACTGATTATCTTATTATTTATACGACTACTTATGCAATTGGCGGCAATCAATCCGAGCAATAATGTAGTGCAATCTACCGTAAAAGCCACATCATTTTTAGATATTTTTAATAGTGCGTTGCCAAAACTGGCAGGCGGTCGTATCAATTTGGCAGCACTGATTTTACTGCCAGTACTGTTTTTGCTCAAAGTGTGGGTGAGTAATTACTCAGGTATAGGGATTTATATTTTTGATACCCTGTATAAAGGCTTAAATCATAGTGCTGATGGCTTGATTTTGGGTACTTTGATGGCTATTACAGACAGTATGATCACATTTTGCCGTTATCTTATTTTTGCTGCAATTGTAACCAGTTTAATCAGCATGATTCGCCAAACAAGAGGTCCTTTTACTGAAGTATTGCAAGATTTGATGGAGCCGATACTTGCACCATTGCGTAAGATTTTACCGAGCGGTGGTATGTTAGATTTTTCGCCACTGATTGCCATCTTAGGACTGATCATTTTGGATAATATTATGATGGCGATTGCAGAAACGCTACTGGTGACTTTTAAGTAATGCCATATTGGTGTGTTTTGTTAGTATGTTTTTTGGTAATTTGATTAGGTTTTACCTGAACATATATAGACGTACAAGCAAGTAAGATAAAATAAAGGGCTAAAACGAAAAGTTTAGCCCTTTATTTATAGCAAGAATAAAATTATTTCAAGCTTGCATCTTTGATATCAACATATGCGTTCGCACGAATTTCGCGAGTCCAATTGTCAGCTTCAGCAGCGAATTGGCGTTCTGCAAGAATTTGACGTGCTACATTGCGTTGTACTTCTTTGGTCTTGTCGCTCTGACGAACTTCATCGACTTTGATAATATGCCAGCCAAATTGACTTTGGAAAGGCTGACTGATTTTGCCAGCTGGTGTAGCTTTCATGACACTTTCAAACTGCGGTACCATCATGCCTGAAGTCACCCAACCTAAGCTACCACCATTACCACGTGAGCCAGGGTCGGTAGAATAAGTGTTGGCGAGAGTAGCAAAGTCTGCACCCTGTTTTAGACGTTGATGGATGGCATCGATTTGTTGTTTGGCAGCTACTGGTGTCACTGATTCACTTGGCTGAATCAAAATATGACGTGTTGCATACTCAGTAATAATAGTACGTTGGTCATCTGACTTGCGTGCCAAAACTTTTACCACATGGATACCATCTGCTGCCAAGATTGGATCAGATACTTGTCCATCATTTAAGCCTGCTAAACGTGCAGACAATTCACTTGGCATATCAGACAAAGATTTAAAACCCATGTCACCACCTTGAACCAATACATCATTGCTACTGTATTGCTGGCTCAATGCAAGAAAATCATTGCTATTTTGTAGTGCTTTAGACAAATTTTGTGCAGCTTGTTCTACCGCAGCTGTAGAGGTGTTTTGAGACGTTGGTGCTACACGGAAATGCAATGTATGTACTTGCATACCTAGTGCATTTTGTCCTTGTGCTGACTTCAAAAATACATCAATGTCATGTTCAGATACTTTGATACGTGATAATACTTGTTGCTGACGTAATTGAGTAACTAATAAATCTTCAGCAATTTGACCACGAACCTGTGCATAACTGCCTGCTTGTTTGCTGTCTAAGCTACGCTGAAAAGATTCTAAACTGTCGAAGCCTTGTTGTTTGGCATAAGCCAACACAGCCGCATCTAGGCCTGCATCAGTAGGTTTCATGCCGAGGCGTTCGATTTGTTGCAATTGTGCTTGGCGAGTAATTAACTGGTTGAGTACGTCACGGCGTACTTGACGCATATCTAGGCGTACGCCTTGCTTTTGCATTTCATTGGCAACAATATTTACAGCTTGATCCAACTCACTTGCCAAAATGGCACGTTCATCAACGATTGCAATCACACGATCGCTGACTTTGGCATTGACCAAAGCGGATGCAGTCAAGAGTGCGATACCAAGGGTAGTATGACGCAAAATTTTAGACAATTGAGTAATTTTCATAAGTATAGTCCGCAAACTAAGTTAGTTCCAAGATTGATTGATACGATTATAACCGAACATACGCTGTTCAAGCAAAGAAGTTAACCGACCTGATAGGCCACCTAAACCTTTAAGTGAAAACTCTGCCATGATGGCTTGCGTTGGTTTGGTATGACGGATATCAGCCAAGTCATTATAATAGCGACGACCATAAACTGATAGCCCCCAACAACAAGATTCATAATTTAAGCCCAACAACACTTCACGCATGGTCTTTTGTTTCAGGTCGTATTGTACATGAGTCAAGGCACGCCAATTGTTATCAATTGGTTGTACAATCGATGCGATGGCTTGCTGATATGCTTGTTGTCCTAAATCATTGATTTCACGGCGTTGGTAATAACCCAGTTGATAACTGGCACCATGATCATCATTATAATTTGCTGAAAAATTATTTAACGCATTTTTGCCATTACTCAGCCAAGCACTATTGGCATGTATATATAGATTTGGATAAAGCTGGCTAGATAGAGATAAAACAGGGCCACTGGTCTTTTGGTTATAAGTCAGATTGTCGTAGTCCTGTTGTAGCTGTACTTGACGATTTGCAAAGTAATAACTTTGTCCCAGACTAGCACGAATTTTTTCTAAGCCTTGTTGGTCAAATAGACTATAACTCAAACCAAGCGATGCAAAATGATTATCTTCGATACGATCATGTCCATAAAAACGATATGGGCTAAATAGCTGATCATAACCAATAGAAGCATAAGTACTGTCAAAATTGGCAAAATCATCTTGATTATGATAAGGCGTATAGGCATAAAATAAACGTGGTTTTAAGGTGTGTAAGTATTGCCCTGTTTTATTCATTTGATCAAAAATCAAACCTGTATCTAACGTAAATTGTGGCAAAGTCGTGCCACGAGAGACGCTTTCATTTTGGTCAAAACCTTGACTTAACTTACTGTCACGATCAAAAACGGTGTAAAGACTACGCAGTGATAAAGTCGGTTTGGCATAGAAACCTGTGCGTTGATAGTTATAACTGAGATCTGCTTGATTATAAAAGCGTGCACCACTACGTTCTAAAGCAGAGCCATCGTTAATTGGCTTTTTAAAATAGGCACTATCACTCTGCAATCTATAATTCCAACCTTGCAAATGACCGCCGTGATAATTAATCAGTAACTGCGGTATACGAGCATAAGGTCGATTTACATCAGGAATGGATGTATCTAAAGTTTGGAAGCTTTGTACACGCAATTGAGCACTGAGATTGTCCACTTTTGGGTGACGATAATTGATCATCAGGCTACGTGGTTGATAGACACTATCACTACTATTTGGCGTATTACCTAAATCAGCAAAATAGTCTTTGTCTGAAATGTAATTGATATCAGCATGTGCATTGATGCTGGAGTTCACTTGCCAATCATGCGTGAGATGTAAGCTTTTACGATCTTGTTTGGCATAGCGTCTATCACTTGGCAAATAGCCACCCCAAATTTGACCTTGTCCGTATTTTTCAGTTAGGTAACGAAACTCACTTTCTGCCATGACACCACGACCATGTAAATAGCGTGGCGTGACCGTCATATCATAATTTGGTGCCAAATTCAGATAATAAGGTACTGCAAGTTGAACACCACCATCATTGGTATAACCAAAAGATGGCGTCAAAAAGCCACTGGTACGACGGTCATCAATAGGGAAGTTAAAATAAGGTACCGCTAATACAGGCACGTTTTTGATATATAAACGGGTGTCTTTGCTGATACCACGACCAGTATCTTGATCAATGGTAATTTCTTTGGCTTGAATATGCCATGTCGGACTTGTACTTGGTGCACAAGTGGTATAACTGGCATGACGCAAAATGGTACTATTGTCGTTTGGACGCTGAATTTGGCGTGCATAGCCGTGAGCTTGTTGTTGCTCACTGATATAAAAACTATTATTAAGATTGCCAGTTTGAGATTTTAAATTATATTGGATCTCATCACTTTGCGTAACCAAACCATTTTGAGCAATTTGCACTTTACCTTTGGCAGTTGCAAAAGTCTGTGTCGGGTCAAGCTCAACTTTGTCGGCACGGATTTGGCGACCTTGTTGCTCAATGATGACATCGCCTTCGATATACGAAACACCTTGCGGGTTATAGTAACCTTGATCAGCAGTAATGGTCGATGTGCTGTTCACTACGTCTCCGTTGGCTGGTTGATTTGCAGGGATTGGTGTGACCCACTGTCCTGAACAGAGTGCAGGGCGTTGTGTATCTTCAGCACGATATAATTGGCTCAGTGGATTTTTATTCTGAGTATTTTTTCGAATATTTGTTTGAGTGTCTTGTTGAGATTTTTGTTCAGCGGTTGCGATATTTTGCGATGTATCTTGTGCATTTGAAGTAGAGATACGTGGCTCGGCTGTATTCGTCGAACTTTGGTCTACATTTTCAGTGGAAGATTGATTTACTTGACTATTATCAGTCTGCGATGATGTTTTTAAATTATTTTTATATACAGGATGAGTCTGATAATATTGTGAAAAGAAATCAGCACCTTTTTGATACATTTCAGCATATTGAACAGAATCTGTTTTTTTTGTGTTTTTATCAGCCATCGCAGGTGCTTGAGATGTGGGTGTATTTACAATGTTGCTGTTATAAGATGATTGTGTCGTTTGAGCAAAAGATACACTACTCAAAGACACGCTCGCACATGCGAATAAGGCTTTAAAAAGTGGATTAAACTTAAAGGCAGTTTTCATAAATAAGACAACACAAAAAATAATTAAAAAATTCTCTTTGCATGATAGAGAAAAAATCGCAAAACGACTACACTTAGCCACGAAATAATAGCGTTATTTTTGCAAATACGGGTACAAATTTTATGCAAAGAACACAACAGATTGAATCTTGGCTCACTCAGGTCTTGCCAGAGCAAGATTTTACAATGGACTATTTGGCAGGTGATGCCAGTTTTCGACGTTATGCACGCATTCATGTGGCAAATAAAAGCTATATGTTGATGGATGCACCACCAGAAAAAGAAGACTGCAAACCTTTTGTTACGATTGCTGAATATTTCGCCGAAAATGGTACACGTGTGCCACAAATTATTGCACAAGATTTGACGCAAGGCTTTTTGTTATTAGAAGATTTTGGTGATGAATTATTATCTACTGTTTTGAATGATGCTACAGTGGATCAATATTATATCCAAGCGTTTAAACAAATCGTACAATTACAATCTATCGCAGTTGATGGTCAAATTATTCCTGATTATTCTGCTGAAAAATTATTGCAAGAAATGCATTTGTTTGATGAGTGGCTACTGCCTGCATTAGCGATTGACATTACCGCAGAACGCAAGGCTGTATTGGATAATGCTTATCAATATTTGTTAAAAAATATCCAAGCTCAACCGCAAGTCATTGTGCATCGTGATTATCATAGTCGCAATTTGATGGTGTTGAATAATGAGCAAGATTTGGGCGTAATTGATTTCCAAGATGCGGTGCGTGGTGCTGATACTTATGATTTGATTTCAATCGTGCGTGATGCTTATGTACAATGGAAAGCCCAACAAGTGGATACTTGGATTGAGCAATTTTATGCTATGTTGCCTGATTCGCAGAAACAAGAGCGTGATCTGAATCAATTTAAAATCGATGTAGAAGTGATGGCATTACAACGTCATCTCAAAGTGTTGGGTATTTTTGTACGTTTATTTGAACGTGATGGCAAGTCGGGTTATCTAAAAGACTTGCCACGTGTGATGTGGTATTTCCGTCAAGAATTAATGCATCCATTATTGCCAGATGTACCTGAAATGGTGGCTTTGCGTGATTTTGTTGAAGATGTGGTGATGGCAAAATTTGAACAAAAATATGGCAATTATATTGCGATTGTTGCTGAATAATTTTATTTCAAAAATGCATTTTCAACTTGAAAATTTAATTCACTGATTTTATCCCCCTCCCTAACCCTCCCCTAAGGGGGAGGGAACTTCTCTTCATTAAAATTGCTGAGAAGCACTGCTTTGCAAGGGAGAGGTATTGAAAATGGCGATTTCATGATGAAAGATTTAATTGGAATTTATTGAATAGGAAAAAACATGAAAGCAATGATTTTGGCGGCAGGTCTGGGCAATCGTATGCGTCCATTGACCTTGACCACGCCCAAACCACTGTTAGCGGTTGCAGATAAACCTTTAATCGTTTGGCATATCGAAAAACTCAAAGCCATAGGTATTACCGATATTGTGATTAATGCGGCTTGGCTGAAAGAAAAAATAGTCGAAAGTTTAGGCGATGGTTCACAATTTGGTGTAAATATTTATTGGTCACTAGAAGACGAAGGCTTAGAAACCGCAGGCGGTATTATTCAAGCTTTGCCTTTGTTGGGCGATGAACCATTTTTATTGATTAATGGTGATGTGTGGACACGTTTTGATTTTGCTGAACTTTTAAACTTTGATTTAAAGGACAATTTAGCTCATTTGGTGTTGGTGGATAATCCGCCACAGCATCCAAAAGGCGATTTTATCTTGGCAAATCAGCAAGTTTTTAGTTTTGAACAAACTGAACAATTGGACAGTCAAATCGAGCAACACACCTTTACCTTTGCTGGCATTAGTGTACTGTCGCCACAATTATTTGTGGGTTTAGAACAGGGCAAACGACCACTTGCACCATTATTACGCCAAGCCATGCAAAACGGCAAGGTAAGTGGGCAAAAAATGACGACTGCTTGGGTCGATGTCGGCACGCCAGAGCGTCTAAATGACTTGGATAAGGCGATTCGTGCAGGCGGAATTTAAAAGATTCGTTTAAATTCGATCGATAAAAAATCCCACAAAGATTTAGATTTGTGGGATTTTTTGGGAATATCAGTTTTGCAATTACTGAGCTGCTGATGCAGGGGGCGCCATTTGATTACTATGACCAGCATGACCAGTGTTGGCATCATGTTGCATATTCGCCATATCATGTGCTGGAGCAGATGCACTATTAACTGTCGCATTTTGGGTGTTGGCTTGAGCTGCTTTTTGTTCAGCGGCTTTGCGTTGGCTTGGCATATAATCAGGTTCATTGCTCATAGCGAAAAATAATAAACCTAAAAAACCACCTGCAAATAACAAGAATAATAATACCCCTTTCCAACCAAAAATTGATTTGTTGGACATGGTTTGTTCATCAACGTGTTGAGCCATAATGCTCACTCCTATCAAAAATAAAACTTCAAAATGCGGTATATAAAACAATAAAGCGAGTGACAATTCCTTTTGTCACGGACTTCGTGTTCGAGATAAATCAATTAGAATTTAACGTTTAGACGTGTCCAATAGTTACGTCCAATATTGTTAAATTGCTCAGTCGCTACCAAACCTGTGCCTGCGTCGCCTAGACGATTTAAATGCTCAATATAAGTTCTGTTGGTCAGGTTATCGATACCTGCACTGAGATTAACTTTATCATTAAAATCGTAACTACCATTTAACGATAAAATATTAAATGCTTTGCTAGGTTTTACATCGTAACCAACGACATTACCTTGGTTTAAGGCAACGCGATTCTGTGCTGCTACCGCACGCCATAACAAACCAACATTGTAGTTATCTTGGCTATAACGTACGTTGAAACGTGTTTCAAATGGTGAAATTTGAGGTAAAGCTTGGTTGTCTGTGGTGTTTTTGCCCCATGCGTACATAGCATTTACATCAGCTGACCATTCTGGACTAAACTGATAAGCTATGCCTGCTTCAGCACCTGCGATACGTGCATCAACATTTTTTGACTTTTTGTTTGATTTATCAACATAACTCATCAACATAAAGTCTTTGACTTGACCTGCATAAGCAGACGCCCAAGCGTTCCAATTTTCCATATCATACTTGAAACCTACATCAAGTTGTGTAGTCTTTTCATTACGCAACTGACTAAAGTTCTCAGCACGATTGCTTACATTTCCACCCATAAGCTCCCAGTAATCAGGTGAACGCTCAACATGTCCGACACCTGCATAAGTGCTTAAACCTGCACCATTGTCGTATTCATGACGGATAAATCCACTTGGTAGCGTATCTTTACGTTGTTGAGGCGTAGCCATACGCATGGTTTTTAATGCGTCAATCTTCACCTGATCAGCACGACCGCCAACGATCATACGATGTTCAGGATTTAAGTCATAGCTTAACTCTGCGAAACCACCAAAAGATTGATATTTCATGTTTTTTTGATAAGGCATATTCATACTTGCCATGGTTGGGCTATACATTTCGCCGCCATGATTGTTACGCTGACTGTCCAAACCTGTTTTAAGTTGCCACTTATCACCGTCCATTTGCATGGCGATACGGCTATTTAAAGTTTCGCGTGTGACACGCATTGCCATTTGTGATGACATGCCCATGTTACCGTGCGACATATTGCCACCCATATTTGGTGCATTATGACCACCGTGACCACCATGACCACCATGATTTGGCATACTACCGCCATTCATCATGCCCATATCTTGAGGTTTGCGTAAGCTAAAGTTGTCCATGATATGGTCATTATTATTATAATTTACTTTTGCTTCTACTTTGCTGATGAGTGGAGTGATATTGGTTTTTTCCACGTTTAAGCCATAACTTGTACGCTTATATTGTGAGCCGTCCATAGCACGACCTGCATAAGCTACTTCACCATCGCCTGTACCTGCAGTGAGCTCAATGGTCGTATCTTTGTTTGGTGTAAAGCCAACAGTTAAGTCACTATTCCAACGCATCCACGCACCATGAACACGTGTACCTTGACCATCTTCATAATCATTCGATGCAGAGCGATTGGCATTGATACGGCTATAAAATTGCTCATTACCCACAGCCATGTCTAGGTTGTGATCCCAACGACCAAACGAACCAACCAGTGTGCTAAAGTTACCTTGATAGCCGACTTTTGCATCGTTTGGACGATCGCTAAAATCTGGTTTTTTACGTTCAAATTGTACTGTAGCTGCCGAACCTGGCGTTGCAAACTCTACGCTCTGTGGACCTTTGATGACGGTGATTTTGTCATAGTTTTCAGGGGCAATATAAGTCGCAGGGTTATCCATACGAGATGGGCAAGCACCAAGATTTTCTGTGCCATTATTGAGTAGCTTGATACGCGAACCAAACATGCCACGGAAAGTCACGTCACCATTGACACCGCCACTTTGTACAGCATTAAAGCCCATCAAGCTCTTTAGATAAGCTGCACCGTCAGAGGCAGGAGCAGGCTGAATGGGTTGTTTTGGATCACGCACCATACGTACGCCTTGCGTATCGTCAGCAGATGCAGTGATGACGATGGTACCCAAATCATGGGTCATACCTTCAGTATGAGCATGGTCATCATTCGTCATCATGTCGTGGGCATAGCTCACGTTACTTAGCATCAAAGTGGTTACAGCTACGCTTAAACCAAGCATTTTAAAATTATTGCGACCTGTCGCATTTAAACGAGAAAATTTCATTGTAAACCTAATAATTTAAACAAAGTGGTAGAGTTGGTTTCGTGTGCTTGTGTTTTGATAAATCAAGCATCATAAAACCTATGGTTTAAAAAAAAGTAAATTACAATAAAGTAGGTGGAGCACGGCTTGGTGGCTGTTGATAGGCGACACGATAAGAAATAAATTGGTAAAAATGGCTTTGTTGTATATTTAGCCACTGACTAATATATCGTTCAAAAACGGTATCAAAATTAAAATGTGTTGGTGATGCAACATGTTGGTAAGCACTACAGAACATACAGGCGTGTCCTGCATGATGGTGCTGTGTTTGCTGAGTAGGATGATTATTATTTACACTCAAATGTGTTGAGAGAGAATTTTGTTCTAGATTATGCATCACATGAGCATCGTGATGATGCATGTGTGATGTGGTCGCTCGTGTATCGATGGTTGGGCTTTTTTGAGGGGCAGTGGATTGCTGCGACGTGACTACTTGCATAATCTTTTCGCAGACCAAAGCGAATTGATAGTGTACAGGTAATACAGGTTGCAAAAATACAGCAAGATTGAAAAATATTGCCAATAAACTTAGTACCGATCCACTACGATGATACAATTGCTCACACTCACTTTACAAATGATATACCATCATAACATAGTTATGCCGCGTTACCAATTCATAAATCCTAATATGGCTATTGATGATTATTGGTTATTTTAAAGCTTTTGTTTTTAGCTTTATTCATGTAAATCAGCAACAATAGGATTGTATGGATGAAAACTGATTAAAAATTTTAAAGATATATAATAATATACTTATCAATAGTTTAGGTATAAATTTATTACAAGGTAACGACAATGTAAATCCGCAACAGTAGGGTGGGCATCCCTGCCCACCATAGCATAGAATGTGTTGGTGAGCAGAGATGCCCACTTATTTCTAACTCACGTTAAAATATCATTATATTGGGTTAAATTAGGGTGTGTTGACATACAAAGAAAATCAGTTATTCTGATTATATGAATAGACTAACACTTACTGATGCCCAATG
>NZ_JBHFHK010000026.1:0-29486 GCF_041928215.1 Hubeiibacter jixunmingi
AACCGATGAATCTTTTGCTGCTAATATCTATCTGGCTGCAACAATAATCAATTTGCGTTAATTGTCAACACGCCCTAGCTTAAAATTAAACTTTTTAGCCTCTACTAAAAAAGCAACCTTATCGGTTGCTTTTTTTATGGAACAATGCTTTAGGGTGACTTAGGCGTAGTACTTACTGGTGTCGGATTGGTCGGTGATTTCATCAAAGTTGCACCACCACCTAAAGTTTTATACAACTCAATTTGGCTATTAATTTGTGCTTGTTGCAATGCCAATAAGCCTTTTTCCACATTATAATTATTTTGTTGTGCCGATAGCACACTCAAATAATTGTCCAAACCTGCTTTAAAACGAGCGTCTGCTATACGGTAGGCTGAATTAGTCGCTGCAACCAAACGTTGTTGGGCAGCAATACGATCGCCAATATTGGCACGTGTTGCTAGGACATCATTGACTTCACGAAAGGCAGTCTGAATTGCTTTTTCATAATTTGCCAGTGCAATTTTTTGCTCTGTTTCATTCACCTTTACGTTGGCTTGTCGTGTTCCCCAATCAAATATTGGTAAATCCACAGATGGAGCTAAACGCCACACAAAAGCACCTGAACTGAATAAATCTGACAATGAAGTAGATGCCAAACCTGCCGAACCCGTTAGACTAATACTTGGAAATAGTCTTGCACGTGCTGCGGTAATGTTGGCACCTGCAGCACGCAACCGATACTCACTGCCCTGTAGATCAGGACGATTATTCAGTAGCTCGCTTGGTAAACCTGCATTCAAAACAGTATTATTAGTAATGCTTTGCACTGCACGTGTCGGTAATAAATTGTTTGGTACAACTTGACCTGCCAATAGATTCAACGCATTTTTGGCTTGTTGAATTTGTGTTTTGTTGTTTGCAACATCACCACGAGCCGTTTCAACCGATACACGCGCTTGACTCACAGGCAACTCACTGGTGATACCTGCATTAAAGCGTTTTTGATTCAAATCCAAAGCTTGTTGTTGTGTCTTTAAGGTTTGCTCTGCAAGTGCAAGATTTTGCTCTGCATAAGACAAGTTTACCCATGCCATCGCAATTTGACCAATCAATGCCACTTGCGTGCTATCTTGTGCCGCACGTGTAGCAAAATAATTGTCTAATGCAGCATCTTTTAGGCTCGCAACACGCCCCCAAAAATCCAGCTCATAATTGGTCACACCCAAATTGACATTATAACTTGTATTGCTTTGTGAGCTATTGCCAGACTGTGTGATACCTGCATTCGCCCCAACTGTAGGCAATAAACCATTATAGGCAATACGATATTGTTGCTGTACTTTTTCCACATTTAAGGCAGCAACTCGCAAATCACGGTTATTTTGTAATGCCAAGGCAATCAAGTCTTTTAAACGTTGGTCAGCAAAAAACTCTTGATAACCTTGGGCTGCAATCGATGGCTGTTCTGGCTGCGGTAAGGCAGTAAATGTTTGTGGAATATCGGTCTTCACAATAGGCTGTGGCTCACTTGCTATGCGAGTGCTCTGACAGGCTGCCAAAGCCACCGCCAATACAGACATGAGCATGACCTTTGCTACACGACCACCACCTTGAGCAGGGTTAAATATATTTACAGATTGAACATTCATGTTATTTTTCCAATACAACAGTTGAGGTTGGTTTAGCCTTGTATTTAAACATACTACGCACCACCACAAAGAAAATCGGGATAAAGAAAATACCCAGCACTGTTGAGCTCAGTACACCACCCAATACACCATAGCCTACCGAATGCTGTGCTGCTGCACCTGCACCTGATGCCAATGCCAATGGCAAGACACCAAAACCAAAAGCCAACGTCGTCATGATGATCGGACGTAAACGCATCTTGGCAGCATGCAGCGTTGCTTCAAGCAATTCCTCGCCTTCTTCTTGCAATTCTTTGGCAAATTCTACAATCAAGATGGCATTTTTTGCTGATAGACCTGCGACTGCAATAATAGCAACAGTGAAGTAAATATTGTTACTCATATTGGTATCTTTGGTAATCAGCATGGTCAAAAAGGTCACTAATACCGAACCCAAAATACCCAATGGTATGACCAAAAGCACGGAGAACGGTACAGACCAGCTCTCATACAAAGCTGCCAAGATCAAGAATACCATTAATGCGGCAAGAATAAATACGACCATCTTTTGTGAGCCTGCTTCTTGCTCTTCAAGTGATAAACCTGTCCAATCTAGGCTATATCCTTCAAAACCTTGTTCTGGTAGTTTTGCTACATAGCCCTCAAGCACTTTCATCGCATCGCCAGAGCTCATCCCCACAGGCATGGCATTAATCGTGATCGATGATGCACCATTATAACGGTTACGATTGATCGCTGCGGTGGTCCATTCGCCTGTTGCAAAGCTAGAGAATGCCACCATTTGACCTTGGTTATTTCTCACATACCACTTATTAAGGTCTTCAGGCATAGCACGGCTTGCTGATTCGCCTTGGATGTAGACACGTTTCACACTACCACGATCCAAGAAATCATTTACATAATTACCTGACCATGCCAATGCCATAGTATTGTTAATCTCACTCAAGCTTACGCCCATTGCACCCGCTTTTTGCTGATCAATAGTGATTTTATACTGTGGTGCATAAGGTTGGGTATCTGGACGAATCGACTCAAAATGCCCACCTTCGGTCATCATTTTATTTAAAGCTTGACTGGCTTGTTGCAGTTTTTGATGGCCATCTCCTGCCACATCACGCAGTACTATACTTACGCCAGGGTTACCCAATTCACGCATGATGGGTAAAGGTACAGGAGCGATAAATTGTGCTTCTGGAATGGCATTTAGACCACGAGCACGTTGCAACAATGCTGGTGTTTGCGTTTCAGTTGATTTACGTTCAGACCAATCTTTTAAACGGACAAATGCCATACCTTGGTTTTGTCCAGCACTCCCCCCACCAAAACCAGAAATTGCCATGACAGATTGTACTGTATCTTTTTCTTTGGTGAGATAATAATCACTGACTTTGTCCATCACTTCTTGGGTACGTTGCAAAGATGAGTTCTGTGGTAACTGCACCATAGTCATGATCATACCTTGGTCTTCACTCGGTAAGAATGATGATGGCATTTTTTTCCATGTCAAAGCTAAGCCGATACAAAGTACCACAAATACAGCCAATGACACCATACGCCCAGAAATCATACGACGTACGCCGTTTTGGTAACGTAAAGAAAAACGATCAAAGCCTGTATTAAATTTACGGAAGAAACGGGCGAAAATGTGATTGCTTTGTGGTTTATTGGTATCGTGCTTTTTCAGCATGGTCGCACATAGTGCAGGTGTAAATACGATTGCAACCAACAAAGACAAGAACATCGCAGTGATCAGTGTCACAGAGAATTGGCGATAAATCACCCCTGTTGTACCGCCCATAAAAGATAACGGAATAAACACTGCCACCAACACAGCGGTAATCCCTACCAACGCACCTGTGATCTGTTTCATGGATTTTTCAGTCGCAGCGATTGGGTCAAGATGCTCTTCTACCATGAGCCGCTCTACATTTTCCACCACAACGATGGCATCATCGACGAGCAAACCAATTGCTAGCACCATCGCAAACATGGTCAAAGTATTGATGGTATAACCAAAAAAGCTAATGACCGCAAATGTACCCAACACCACCACAGGTACTGCAAAGGTCGGAATAATCGTAGCACGCCAGTTCTGTAAAAATAGGAACATGACGATAAATACCAATAACACTGCTTCAATTAACGTGTTTACAACGCTCTTAATTGAACGCTCCACAAAAGGCGTTGTGTCATAAGCAACAGTATCTTTCATACCTGCTGGATAATTAGGACGCATATCCGCCAAGGCTGCCTCGATCGCTTTTGCAGTATCTAATGCATTAGCGCCTGTAGCCAAGCTTACGCCTATACCTGCTGAAGGCTGACCATTGAATGTTGCAGATGTACCATAGTCCATTGAACCGATTTCAACTTTTGCCACATCGCCTAGATAGACAATCGATCCGTCGCCACTATTTTTGAGAATAATTTTGCGAAACTCTTCAGGCGTTTGCAATAGACTTTGGGCGGTCACGGTAGCATTGATCGCTTGACCCTCTACTGTCGGCAAAGCACCAATTTGACCTACTGCCACTTGTGCATTTTGAGCGGTCACTGCATTGCGGACATCTGTTGGCGTCAGACTATGGCTTGCCAATTTTGCAGGATCTAACCATATACGCATGGCATATGAGCTACCAAACACACGCACATCACCTACACCTTCAACACGACGTAATCGGTCTGCCATATAAGTGCTGATATAATCACTAATATCGGAGCGTGACATGCTGTTATCAGGTGAATACATAGCGATAACTTGTAGATAACCCGTATTGCCCTTGTTGACACGCACACCTAGGCGTTGTACATCTTGTGGTAATAATCGTGTGGCGGATTGTACATTATTTTGCACTTGTACTTGTGCGGTATCTGCATCCACGCCTTGATTAAAGAATACTGAAATAGAAGCAGTATTGTTACTACTGGTTGCAGTGATATAACGCATACCATCCAAACCAGTGAGCTGTTGTTCAATGATTTGCGTCACTGTATTTTCAACAGTATCCGCAGATGCACCTGGATAACTGGCAGAGATATTAATTTGTGGTGCAGCAATAGTCGGATATTGAGCCACAGGCATTTTAATTAAGCTTAAAATCCCCGCAAGCATGATCACTAACGCAACCACCCATGCAAAGATAGGTCGATGAATAAAAAATTTAGCCATAATTTAATTCACCTTTACTTCGCCGCAGATGCTGGTGCACTGGCAGCAACAGGAGTACTGGCTGATGTCCCTGAAGCCAGTACCGAAGCATTGTTGCTTGCTGTGATTTCGACTTTTTGCCCTGGTCTAACTTTTGCTATCCCATCAACAATGATCTTATCACCGGTATTGAGTCCCTCACTAACAATCCATTGATTACCTTGTGAACCTACAGTTTTGACGTTACGTACTTCGGACTTCCCTTCCGCATTGACGACCAACACGGTTGCATCGCCAGTTGCGGTACGACCGACCGCAGTTTGTGGTACTAAATATACATTCTGACGTACGCCTTGTACGATTTCGGCTTTCACAAACATACCTGGCAACAACATATGTTGTGGGTTGGGGAAAGTCGCACGCAACATTACTGCACCGGTGGTTTGATTCACCGTTGCACCCGAGAAAGTCATACGACCTTCCGTTGGGTAGGTACTGCCATCTTCCAGTTTGAGTTTGACTGTTGCTGTATTACTTTGTCCTAATTGACCTTGAGCACGTTTTTGACGTAATTGTAAAAGCTCACTACTTGACTGACTAATATCCACATAAATTGGATCAAGCTGTTGGATTGTCACCAGTGGATTATTTTGACCTGCGGCAACCAAAGCACCTTCTGTGACCAAAGACTGTCCCGTTTGTCCCGAAATAGGTGCACGTACTGTCGAATATTGCAGATTAATTTGTGAGTTTTTGAGACTAGCATTACTGACTTTGATATCCGCTTCTGCCAATTTGATTTGTGCCACGATATCATCATATTCTTGGCGAGATACCGCATTACTGCTTAATAGCTCAGCATAGCGACGTTCTTTGACTCGAAGTGCATTGAGATTAGCTTGTTGACGTGCCAAGCTTGCTGTTGAACTTTCTACATTTGAACGGTTGGTACGATCATCAATTTGATAAAGTGCTTGTCCAGCACGAACAAAGTCACCATCATTAAATAATTTTTTGAGAATAATACCACTGGCTTGTGGACGTACTTCTGAATGCTGGTGTGCTGCCGCACGACCTGTCAACTCTACAGTGCTTTCGATCGATTGTGGCTCTGCGATCAATACACCCACTTTAACAGGTGGCTGTTCGGCTTGAGCCGTGCTTGCCGTTTTTTTATCTTCATTTTTTTTACCACAAGCAACCATAATTAGACTGCTCGCCACAACACTGGACAGCAAAATTGCGTGAATTAAATTTGGTTTACGCATAACTACACCTAGCTCTAAATTAAAAAATTTTGGACTCAAAAAACAATACTTTCGTATAAATCATTGTGTTGCTTTATAAAATCAACGTACAAATATTTTCATCTCACAAAAATACCTCTCTCCCTAGGTCTTGCAACATCAATGCAAAATGTATCGATCAAGCATAGGACGTAGGTGTAGTGATTTAGCATACAATTTATACAAAAGTATTGCTTATTTGTATTTAGAAAAAACAATCGTTTTTAAATAGTTGATTGTTTTTTTCTATCATTGTGGTGAATATTATCATAATTTATGTGTACAAATATGACAATTTGTTAAGCAGTTTGTTATTTTATAACAAAATTGATTCAAAATGTACCAAATAGTACACTCTGAATCACTGATTTTTTGAATTTATTATTAACCTTTAATTACAGGTTGCTCG
Organism: Hubeiibacter jixunmingi; assembly: GCF_041928215.1. Taxonomy (NCBI): domain Bacteria; kingdom Pseudomonadati; phylum Pseudomonadota; class Gammaproteobacteria; order Moraxellales; family Moraxellaceae; genus Hubeiibacter; species Hubeiibacter jixunmingi. Next base: position 6,475 of record NZ_JBHFHK010000026.1, read on the forward strand.
TTACGCTTTGGCGGCCAAAAGAAATCCCAAGGATGCGTCACAAAATGGGTTAAAATCAATTTTGCTAAAGATTTCCAATCTTTCATCTGCACACGTCTTGCACGTAATGCCACAATAATAGTCAAGCTAAAACTCACAAAAAGGTTAGTCAGACCAATTAATAATACACCTAATGCTGAAATAATGACTAATGCTAAATCAGGACTGTTTACGGTCAGCAAGCCTTGTATCAAGTTTGCCGATGCAAATGCGATATGGCGAATGTCCAAAGGCAGACCCAAAAAGTGACCGATAGTACTCATACTACCAAGCATAAAACCAAAAATAAAATTCCCCATGATTGCACCGAGATTATTCTCAACATAATTGGCAATTTTCTTTAAGCGTTTAGGGTTAAATAGCTTTTGTAATCTTTCATGTGCTTGAATACGGGCACCAATATGACGATAAGTCGCCAAGTTATCATAATAGCCTGCAATCAAACCTGATAAAAACAGACATACCCCAGCAACAGCAGCATGTGGCACAGCCAATGATGCAAAAGGGTCTAATCTATGTAATACATATGTTGCCTTGGCAGGATTCATAAGTGGCTCATCAAAAGCCCACTGCCAAGCATAAACAATTAAAAATGCTGTAGGCATGGCAATAGAAATATTACCGACAATCGCAATAAATTGAGTACGAATAATATTCACAATCAGACCTGATAACTCTGCCATCTGTGCATTGCGTGAGCCTTTGCTATTTTGTACTGTGGCAGCGAGAGCGGCTGCGGTCATAGCAGGTTGTTTGGTGGCAACGGTGAGTTTCAGCACATGGATAAATACAAAACCTAGACCATAGTTCAAACTATTGGTAATCGCTTGCCAAATCGGTGCTAAAAATAAACGTCCGAGTAAGATCTTGATGGTCGCCATCGTGGCGATGATCGCACCTGCCCACGCTGCTTTTTTATACATCTTTGCAAAGCCTTTACGGTCAGTGCTGACATAATGCTCACCGCTCTTGCTGGCATTCTCAGTGACTTGTAATGCCATTAACTCAGTATTTACCGCCAATAGCTCACGCACACTTTGGTCACCGTAGTGAGCATGAGTCAATTGTTTAATGAGTTTAATCATCTCCTGATGCTGTGACTGACCCTGTGCCGTGATCAAGTGCAACAAACTTTCTAGACGTACAATAGACTGTTCTAATAAAACCAAAAGATAAGTCAAACTCAAACTCACCCCAGTACGTTTGGTGGCACGTTTGACTTTCAACATCACATCACGACATTGATCCAAGATGACCAAGGCTTGTGCTGGATTCGGCAAAGGGATTACACTGACTTCATCATATTTGGTTTCGTATTTTTTATAGGTTTCAATAAATTCAATGAGTTCACGATTTTGGATAAAAAAAGGCGATTCGTATTCATCAATCTGTGGATAGGCGTGGGTAAATTCTGGGTGCAGACTAATCGCACTGATACGATAAGAAATCGTCATCATTGCGTTGATCATTTGCATACGAATGCGATGTTTACTACCTTGATTGGCATTAGAATGGGCAAAAAGTTGCAATAGTTTTTGCCATTCTTCATGACTAATATTCTCTAACCATTCATGATCAGTAGGTTTTGAAAAAACTCGCCCCACCAGTGCTTTGAGTTGAGAGTCGTCTTTGACGTGCGGTAAAAAATGTGCACCAATACGTTTGGTCAATTGGGTAGAAAAACCCTCCAAACTTAAAATACCACTTTCGGCATACAGACTGACTTGTTTATATTGATTGAGTAATCGTAAAAAATAACGCTGAATGATCTCTACGCCTGTAGGCATACGAATCACCGCATCGATGAAATTTTGAATATTGTTTTGGATTTCTTGGCTATTTTCAACATCTTTCGGGCGTAAATAATCAACCAATTCAACCAGTAACACTGGCTCAACCTGTGGTTGATCATTTTGTGCCTGCATTTGCATTAAAATTTGCTGTATTGATTTCATATTGATCTTAGCCCAAACAAATTTTTTAAATAATCACTCTCTACAAATGATATTGCGATGTTAAATCAACTGGATGCAAAAACCATCAATGGATACGCTGTAATGCCATTTTTGCCAAATTCTCTAGCCCCTGACGATACGGGCTATCAGGTAAAACACTCAAAGCATCTATTGCCGCTTGAGTTTCTTCTGCTGCACGTTTACGACAATAATCTAAAGCACCTGTTTGATGTACAATCGAGATCACCTTGTCCAGATGCTCTACTCCGCCTGTGGCAATACTTTTTTCTACTAATTTAAAGTCTTCACTATTCTTGTCCAAAGCATTCAAAGCAGCGATTAACGGTAGTGTCGGCTTACCTTCCATCAAATCATCACCGATGTTTTTGCCCAACGTATCCGCATCAGAAGTATAGTCCAAAATATCATCGATAATTTGAAAAGCATTGCCAAAATGACAAGCATAATCACGCAAAGGCTGACGATATTGTGGTTTGTTGGCTAAAATGGCTGGGCCTTCGGTTGCCATTTCGAACAGACGTGACGTTTTGCCATGAATAATTTGTAAATAAATTTCTTCTGTAGCGTCTGGGCGATGTTGCCATTGTAATTGTAATACTTCACCCTCAGCGATATCACAAGTCCCTGAAGAAAACGTTTTTAATAAGGTCAAATCTTGTAAATTCACCATCAAATCAAAAGTACGGGCAATCAAGAAATCCCCTACCAGCACCGCAGTTTGATTGTCCCATGTGGCATTGGCTGTTGGACGACCACGACGCAAGCCTGAGGCATCTACTACGTCATCATGTACTAGCGTGGCAGTGTGTAGCATTTCTACAATCGCTGCAAGGTGGCGAGCATGTTCCATATTTTGCATATCACAGGCTTTGGCAGCCAACAGACACATGATAGGACGCATACGCTTGCCGCCCGCTTCCACCACATGGCGGCTGACCGCCATCACCAAAGCGACTTTTGAGGTAATCCCTTGATTAATAAACGTATCCATTGCAGCAAAATCTGCCGCAACAGGTTGTAAAATATCGCGTTGAAAATCGATTGTCATAGCCTAACCCAATTTATAGGTCTTCTACTGGTTTGCTTACGCTTTTTTGACGATCTGCGTCAATCTAAAAAACCATATAAAAAACCATGCGGTGTGTTCATATTCTCTCTATAGTCTAACACAGAATTATTTTTGTGATGGTTGGATTTAGCATAGATAATCGATTATTTGTAAATTTTGCTGATTTCATTCAAAAATCACTTGAGCAAAGTGGCTTTTTTTTGTAAAATTCTCAAGCTTAATTCCCCAGTGGCGTTCGTTTGAAGTTCAATATTTCCTTGTATTGGCACGACGACACGGGCAGATGTTGGAGTACATTATGTACGCAGTGATTCAAAGCGGTGGTAAGCAGCACCGTGTCGTTGAGGGCGAAACCCTTAAAGTTGAACTATTAAAAGCTGAAACTGGCTCAACAATTACATTTGATGATGTATTATTGTTGGCTAATGGCGATAATATTCAAATTGGTACACCAGTTGTTGCTGGTGCAAAAGTAACCGCAGAAGTGGTTAGCCACGGTCGTCATGACAAAGTACGCATCATCAAAATGCGTCGTCGTAAGCACTATCGTAAACAACAAGGTCACCGTCAATGGTTTACTGAGTTGAAAATTACGAGCATTGCAGGCTAATTACGAGGAGTAGAAAGACATGGCATCTAAAAAAGCTGGTGGTTCGACTAAAAACGGTCGCGACTCAAATCCTAAAATGCTTGGTGTAAAAGTTTACGGTGGTCAATCTGTAGTTGCAGGTAACATCATCGTTCGTCAACGTGGTACAGAATTCCACGCTGGTGCAAACGTAGGTATGGGTCGTGACCATACTTTGTTCGCAACCACTGACGGTGTAGTACAATTCGAAGTGAAAGGCAAATTCGGCCGTCGCTACGTTTCTGTAGTATAATACTTGTAGGCAATCGCCTAAAGTAATACACTAAAAGACTGTAACTCAAGACTTTAATCGTCATGCCGTTACAGTCTTTTTTATTGCCTAAATAAAAATATAAGGGAAATATTGATGAACATTTTAAAAGCACTCACCATCGTGACTTGTTTGATGACGAGCACATTCAGTTTTGCTGACGACACCAAAATCTATGATGTCCGTTGTTGGCAAACGACCAATCCACAAACACTAAAACCAATCCAATTAGAGTTTCGCATTTATGCCAAAAAAGACCGTTGGACCAGTGAATATAGCGATTGGGCATTTGCCAAAGTACGTTATGGCAAAGACCATAAAGATATTGATGTCAAATTTAATGACACTAAAGAAGTGCAAGGCGTGGACGGCAGACCATCGCATGTTCGACATTATTTTACCGAAATCTATCAAGGTAAAGTCAATGGACGATATACGTTTGATAGCCAAGGGGCAAATGTTTGGGGCTTAAAATATTATGCCAAAAATAGCAAAACACCTTTATCCTTTGAAGAAGCACCAAATTTGCTAGATTCTAATGCAGATTCTTGTTTTTAAGCTTCTGAATGATCAAAGCAAATTTACCGATTTACCAAAATAAGCACCATTAATTATTTTCTCACTTATAGATAAACACATGATTTTGATGGTGCTTTGGATTCAGCGTATTTCATGCTTGGCATGGTCATACAGATTTTCTCAGCGTTTTTATCTATTGCTGTTGCTGTGCTGTCCATAACATTTTTTAAAGGAATTTTACCATCAGATAAAATATGATTTGTCGCATTTATCATATTATCGACTTGCCACATCCGTTGCGTATAAACCTGAAAAGCAGGCGTTGCGATATGAATTAATTGCGTACCGAGCGGATTTTTTTCTTTATCAGTTTTAATCCCATCATTTATATCTGTTTCATTTTGTGTCTTGAGCCATTGTTCGATAGGCATTTTAGACAGATTGATTTGCTTTTGCATATAATCCGCAAAAGCACTGACGGTATCGGCATGATCGTAGCCTTTTTGTTGGCTTAAATTTTGCTGTTGCAATACCACCACTTGCCCTTCAAATTCCTGTGCAAAGGGCAATGCTAGACTTCCTTCTTGTTCTGATAAAAATGCAATTGGCTCGGCTTTGGCATGATAGCGTTGTTTTAATAACACAATAGCTTGTAATTGACTCACCACCATATGATTAAAAATCAATTTACCGATTAAAGTATTTTCTTGGGCAAGCTGTAATCTTAAGCATTTTAAATCTGCAAGTGCCAAATCCATCGCCTGTTGAGCTTGATGATCGTCTGCCATGGTCAATAATGACAAATGATTTAATCGCTGTGCTTGAGTTAAATAAGGATATTCCACAATCGGCGTATAAGAAAAATAGGGCAATACCGTGACCGCAGGCTCAGATTGCACAAATTTTGTATAACGCTCAGCTAAGGTCTGATGGGTTTGTAAGGCATTTTTCCAGTCCTTTTTTTGTGGCAAAAATACCCTTCATACAAGTCGGCTCTTTTTGTGGATTACAAAATAATTGAGCAGATTGCTTGGCGGGCAAAGCTAATCTTTGATCATCAGTTAAGCTATATTATTGAATAATTTGATCAAATTGCTGTTGTACTGTTTTATCATCTTCTTTTTCGGCAGCCCGTTGCATGACAGCAGGCTCAATATGTTGAAAAAAATCTTGCCCAAATTTAGCATAATCTTGCTGTTTTGCAGCAATCCCTAATAATTGAAAATAACTGTTCTTTTGCTCTGCTGTGGCATTTTGACGATAGCTTTGTGCTTGATTTAATAAGTTTTTTGCCGTGTTATTAAAATCTTGTTGCACCAATGACAGAGTTTGTGGCTGATTTTGCTGGGCATCTGTTTTGGCACAGCCGATAGTCGCCAATATTGCCAAAGACAATACTGTACAGGCAACACGTTTTAAGTGATTTGATTTTTTCATCATAGACATCTTTTTCAAATTAATGTTTTTATATTAGCCAATGTTATTTTTTAATACCAGCTAATAATCCGCTCAACACAATTAGACAAATCCCCGAAATCGCCAACAATCCCAAATGCTCTTGCAAAACAAATACGCTGTATAATGTCGATAATACCACGACCAAATAACCCAATGCCGCCACCATAAATTTTCGCCCAACTTTATAAGCATGCGTCATGGCGATTTGCCCGATAATGGCAAAACAACCTATGCCAAATAAATAAGGTAAACTTTCTATACTAATACTCGTCCAGCCTTTAATGCTACTGGTTAATGCTGACATTATCGATGCCAATAATGAAAAATAAAAGACAATCCGCCATGTTGGCTCGCCTTTTAAAGATAATTCTCGGACTTGTAAATAAGCATAACCAGCAAATAAACCACAGCTCACCCCCATTAAACTTGGCACTAAACCATTATGTAAAATTGCAGGGCGTAATAATAATAAAATACCAAAAAAACCTAAACCTAAAGCAAACCAAGTTAATTTACTCGGCATTTGTTTTAAAATAATAACTGATAATATTGCCAAAAATAATGCTGATGTATGACTAAAAGTAATCGCCGTTGCCAAAGGTAAATGGGCAATACTATAAAAAAACATTAATAAACTGATTGAACCAACAAAACTGCGTCCAAAATGTGCCATAGGATAAGCTGTTTTAAAACTTTGTTTTAATAATAATGCTTGTGTGCCTAAAATTAGTGTGGCAAAAATCACTCGCCAAAATACCAATTCATGTTCGTGCATGGCAAATTTTTGACTGGCGAGTTTGACCAAAATGCCCATCATGGTAAAACTTAACGCTGCCAATACCATCCAAAATGAACCTAAATACGAGCCTTGATTGGCGGTATTGGCTGGCTTATTGATATGAGACGTGCTTAGGCTAGGCGTGGTTGGGTTGTTCACAATAAGGCTCAAATAGGATTTTAAAAGTGCTATACGGATGATTTAAAATAAACCATCCGCAATATTTTTATGCAGGATAAGGCAATTGCATATAAAACAAAAACAGAATAATTACCAATGCCACCACAGGCGTTAAAGCACGAACAAACCATGATGGGTGATAAACTTTATCCAAATCTTCTTGCGGTTGAGCTTTAATCGTATAGCCTATCGGACTATTTGGATGTTCATCAAGCAACGGTTGCGTATTATCTTGTGGATGATTTTCATTACTCATGGCAACACTCCATTTTCATTCAAACAATTAATCCAACACACGCAAAGACGGTTTTTTCTTCGGTGCATCGTCTTGTTTTGTGGACGTTTCAGGTAAATTATCTACCGCTTGTGATGGATCAACATCATCATATTCTTGAGGATCAAAATACAGCCCTTGCCCATTTTCACGGCTATAAATTCCCATGACCGCATACATCGGCACAAATAATTGTTGCGGTACACCACCAAAGCGTGCCGAAAACGATACGCTATCCAAATTCATAACAAATTGATGTACCGCATGTGGTGCGATATTCAGTACAATTTGACCATCATGTACATGTTGCTGTGGTACAGTCACGCCTTTTTGTGTGGCATCGACTAGCATATAAGGCGTAAGATTATTATCACAAATCCATTCATAAATGGCTTTGGCAAGGTACGGACGCGTTGGGCTAAGTTGCATTTCTTCAGACATAATTTTCTCCTTAAGCAAAAATTGCTGACTTTAATAAGCTACTATAGCGTTTTTGCTCGTATTCTGTGTAAGATTTTTGAAATGATGGACGTTGAATCACACGTTTTGCATAAATGCACAAACCAGTATTATGTTGTTGATTAATCAAATTTAATTGCAATAAACGCAATAATAACGGTGCTAATAAACAATCCAATACCGAAAATTGTTCCGACATAAAAAAACTATAATGACGAAATAAAGGCTCTAAACTGGTCAAAGTATCGCTTAATTCTTGCTTGGCTTTTTGACTGGCTTGCTTATCTAAGCTATCAGGGTGACACAGTAAAGTATCCGCCAATTTTAACCAATCTCGTTCAATTCGCCATAATAATTGCCGTTGTTCAGCTTTTTGGCTTGGTGTATCGGCAAATAGACTTTGTTGGCGATAGCGTTCATCTAAATATTCTACAATCACTGATAAGTTGTACAGCTTAACTTGATTGTCCACCAAAGTCGGCAAACTGGCATAGGGATTAAGCTGGGTTAAATCTTCATCATGCGGTTCATCAATCAAAATCAGGCGGTATTGAATATTTTTTTCTGCCAAGATAAATCGCACCACGTGACTGCGAAAGTCATCATGATGGCTATATAAGCTAATGCCACGGTGCTGTTCAAGTGATGCGAGTTCTAGGCTCATAAATAGAATTGCGAAAATTTAACACGTCATTATAGCACCAAAGCATGCAAAATTGCACACGCCCGAAAAACAATAAAATCCAAGCAGAAGCGAGATAATTTTATCAATTTAGCTTTATTTTTATTGCTTGAATATGCTAACGTTAAAGCCATAAATAACAGATTTTTTTGGGTAGATTTTTATGGCATTTTGTCGTATGTGTGCCACGCCAACCATTCAAAGCATTCCCGCAGGCGATAGCTGTATGCGAGAAGTCTGCCCAAATTGCAATCATATTGAATACGTCAATCCCAAGTTGATTTGTGGGGCGATTGTTAGTTACCAAGATAAGATTTTGTTATGCCGTCGTGCCATTGAGCCACGTTATGGCTACTGGACGATTCCGGCAGGATTTATGGAAATGGGCGAAACGTTGGAGCAAGGGGCTTTGCGAGAAACATGGGAAGAAGCCGAAGCCCAAGGCGAAAATGCCCAATTATATTGCCTATACGATATTCCACGCATTTCACAGATTTACAGTATTTATCGTGCCGACTTAAAAGATGGCGTATTTGGTGTCGGTGTAGAAAGTTTAGAATGTGCCTTATTTGCCGAAGCCGATATTCCTTGGAAAGAATTAGCTTTTCCAAGTGTGGTTCGCACGTTAAAACATTATTTCCATGACCGCAAACAAGGGCATTTCCCATTACATCATGAAGTGATTAGCGAAACTGTGGCAGACTTAGATGATGCGATTAATATTTAATTAACGTGAGTTCGGGATAAGTTTAAATTTAATTATTTGATTTTAAATGTAAAATTAATTCGTATGTAGGGTGCGTCTTACGCACCTTTCAGAAAACGGCATCTTGCGAAGCTTTAGTCGCTTCTCAGGTGCGTCTTGCGAAACACTTGCGAACCTTCAATCGGTTCTCACTCACACCCTACTTTTTAAAATCATATAATTACTATAAAAATATATCCTTTTAAACCAAACTTACGTTCAATTAAAAAAAATCAATACTTTCTTAACAACAAAAATTCTGTTAATTCATATAATTGCGTTGCAGAATAAGGCAACTTTTCTAAAGCGGCAATGGCTTGATGATGCAAATCCAAAGCATATTGTTTGGCATGATCCAATCCCATCAAGGCAGGATAAGTGGATTTTTGTACTTGCACATCTTTGCCCGCAGTTTTACCCAAAGTCTGACTATCGGCAGTAATATCCAAAATATCATCTTGTACTTGGAATGCCAAACCCAAAGCCAAACCAAATTGGCGTAAATGACTGATTGAAAAGTCAGTATTCTTCAGATGCGTCACCGCCCCAAGCATAATGGCTGCTTGGATTAACGCCCCTGTTTTATTGCGGTGAATATTTTCCAATTGTGCTTGGTCGATTTGCTTACCTTCCGCTTGCAAATCCAAGACTTGGCCATTGACCATTTTTGAGCTTGCTGTCGCTAAAATTTGCACTTGACGTAAAGCAATTTCTACACTTGCCACGCCTTGCGTTTCAAACAATTGACTGGTCAAAATTTCAAATGCCAACGACTGCAAAATATCGCCTGCCAATAAAGCTGTCGATTCACCAAAAGCAATATGACAAGTCGGCTGACCACGACGCAAGGCGTCATTATCCATACATGGTAAATCATCATGCGTCAAAGAATAGCAATGAATCAATTCAATCGCCACCGCTGCCCGTCTTGCCGCAGGCGATAACTGTTGTCCATTGAGCTGAGCAACAGCATACACCAAAGCAGGACGGACACGCTTACCGCCCAACAGTACCGCATGACGCACCGCATCCGCCAATGGTGACACGATATTAAATGCATCTAAGGCAGTATTCAAATCCGCCAAGATGTGTTGTTGTGCTTGCTGTAAACTGTCAGGTGGTGTCATGATATTGCTCTATCTAAATTAAATTAACTTGGACGATAATATTTAAAAATTAAGCTTTTTTTACAAATTCCGATTTAAGTTTCATCGCACCAAAGCCATCAATTTTACAGTCAATATCGTGACCATCGCTAGAATCAGGCAATAAACGGATATTTTTAACTTTAGTACCGACTTTGACCACGCTTGAAGAGCCTTTGATTTTTAAATCTTTGATTACTGTCACGGTATCGCCATCTTGCAAGACTTGTCCGTGAGCATCTTTAATCACTGGCGTATCATCACTGGCTTGACTGTCATTAGCAGACCATTCGTAACCACATTCTGGACAAATCCATAATTCGCCATCTTGGTAGGCATATTCTGATTGGCATTTTGGGCAAGGGTTAATTTCTGCATTCATGATACAATTCACAATAAAAATTCAAAAGATATCCCATATTATACACGATTTTATCTATTTTTTTTGTATAATCGAAACAGCAAGCAAACGCCCGCAACCTGTAGGTAGCGACCTACGCCAAGACCATAGAGAGTTTTGTTATGAGTACTGTGATTAAACAGGCTGATCTGATTACCTCAATCAAGGATGCTTTACAATTTATTTCTTATTATCATCCACAAGATTTTATTCAAGCCATGAGCCGTGCTTATGACCGTGAAGAAAATCCTGCTGCCAAAGATGCGATTGCACAAATTTTAATTAACTCAAGAATGTGTGCTGAAGGACATCGCCCAATCTGTCAAGATACAGGGATTGTGAATGTCTTTATTGAAGTGGGTATGGATGTCAAATTTGATTTGAGCATGGATTTGGATAGTGCTATCAATGAAGGCGTACGCCAAGGTTATTTAGAAAATACCAACATTTTGCGTGCATCAGTATTGGCTGATCCCGCTTTTAGCCGTAAAAATACCAAAGACAATACCCCTGCGGTGATTTATCACAAGCTCGTCCCAGGCAATAAAGTGGAAATTACGGTATCTGCCAAAGGTGGTGGTTCGGAAAACAAATCTAAACTTGCTATGCTCAATCCATCTGACTCTATCGTAGATTGGGTACTCAAAACTGTGCCGACTATGGGTGCAGGTTGGTGTCCGCCAGGTATGCTTGGTATTGGTATCGGTGGTACTGCCGAAAAAGCCATGATACTCGCCAAAGAATCGTTGATGGATCCAATCGACATGGATGAATTGTTACGCCGTGGTCCACAAAGTCAATTGGAAGAGATGCGTATTGAGCTATTTGAAAAAGTCAATGCGTTGGGTATCGGTGCACAAGGCTTGGGCGGTTTGACCACAGTTTTAGACATCAAAATCAAAGATTATCCATGTCACGCAGCAAGTAAGCCAGTCGGTATGATTCCAAACTGTGCGGCGACACGTCATGCCCATTTTGTCCTAGACGGTTCAGGTCCTGCACACATTCAAGCACCAAAATTGGATGATTATCCAGAAGTAACTTGGTCAGCATCAAATTCTAAACGTGTTAATTTAGATACGATTACCCAAGAAGAAATGAATGCTTGGCAACCAGGTGATACCTTATTGTTAAGCGGTACGATTTATACAGGTCGTGATGCCGCACACAAACGCATGGTAGATATGATCGATAAAGGTGAACCATTACCAGTTGATTTAAAAGGTAAATTCATCTATTACGTTGGTCCTGTCGATCCAGTGCGTGAAGAAGTGGTTGGTCCTGCAGGCCCGACAACAGCAACGCGTATGGATAAGTTTACTCGTAAAGTGCTTGAGCATACAGGTTTGTTCGGTATGATTGGTAAAGCAGAACGTGGTCAAACTGCCATTGATGCGATCAAAGACCATAAAGCGACTTATCTCATGGCAGTCGGTGGTTCGGCTTATTTGGTATCGAAAGCCATTCGTGAAGCGGAAGTTGTTGCATTTGAAGACTTGGGTATGGAAGCGATTTATAAATTTGTGGTGGAAGATATGCCTGTATCGGTTGCGGTTGATGTCAACGGGACATCTGTGCATGCGATTGCACCAAAAATTTGGCAAGGTAAAATCGGTAAAATCCCAGTGGTTGATGCAACTCAAGGGTAAGTAACTGATAAATTTTGCATAATTAATTTTATGCAATATAACAAGCACAGTAATTCAGTATTGAATTACTGTGTTTTTGTTTTAAGTGGTTTGAATCGTAAAATAACGTGCGTTTGGGATAAGTTACATTCTAATTATTTGATTTTAAAATAAAATCTAATCCATATGTAGGGTGCGTATCACGCACCTTTCAGAAAACTAAATATGATGACTTTTTTATTTTTCCTGTGATGATTTAGCAATAAAAACAAAAGTCACCATCCGCCCAGTTTTGGCATTTCGCCGATAAGAATAATAGTTCGGATTAGCAAAGCTACAATCATCACCACCAGTAATATATTGCACGCCTAATCTTCGTAGTTTTTTACGGGCAATACTGTACAAATCAGCCAGATATTTTTCACCCGAGCTATTTTCTTTTACAATAAAATCATGGGCAAAATCTGCATCACTTGCCACAAAAGCCTCACGCACTTCTGCACCGACTTCAAAATTAGCTTGGCTAATTGCTACGCCCATCCAAGCAAAATGTGCTGGATATTGCATCTCTTGCACGGTCTGTTCAATCATTCCATTTAACAAACCACGCCAACCAGCATGCAAACATGCTACTTCTCGCCCATCTTTGTCGCATAATACAATCGGCATACAGTCAGCAGTCATAATCACCAAACCTACACCGTGCTGTTGTGTGACCCACGCATCACCATCCAGCACATGATGAGAAACTTTTCCACCGATACGATGCACAGTAGTGCTATGGGTTTGATTCAGCCAATGCAAGCTTTGTACACCAAATGATGACAATTGATTGAGTAATTTCATTCGTTGTTGCTGTACTTTTTGCGGATGATCCCCAACATGTAAGGCGAAATTATGTTGCAAATAGTCATCCTGAGGCATATTTTTCCATACTTGCTCATCCGAAATCGCAAAGGTCTGCCCTGCATAGACGTTGCTCGGTAAGTTTTGAGCTTTAAGCCAAGCCTTATTATCAACAGAGTGATTTTGCATAATTTCTCCTTAAATTAACATCTTTTTTAAAGTTTTTGTTCCTGCGCCAATACTGCAATCAGCTGTTGCATATCTTCTGGCATCGGCACTTCAAAATTCATTTCTTGTCCTGTACGAGGATGAATCAAGCCCAATTTGCGTGCGTGCAAAGCTTGACGTTTGAAATTTTGCAAAGTTTGACGCAAGGTTTCACTGGCTTTTTTTGGCGGTTTTAAGCGTGCATAACTTTGATCGCCGACCAAAGCATGTCCGATATGACTTAAATGCACACGGATTTGATGGGTACGTCCTGTTTCTAATTGCGCTTGAACCAAAGTAAAATCTTCAAAGCGTTGCAATACACGATAATGCGTCACCGCCTCACGTCCGCCATGCAACACTGCCATTTTGGTACGTTCTACAGGATGACGCTTTATCGGTGCATCGACCGTACCGCCTGCAATAATTTGACCATAACACAAGGCATCATAAATCCGAAATACCGATTTATTAGCAAGTTGCTGACTAAGATGATGTTGTGCTTGAAGATTCTTGGCTATCACCAATAGTCCACTGGTATCTTTGTCAATACGATGTACCAAACCTGCACGAGCCAATTCGCGTGATTGTGGAAAATGATACAGCAAAGCATTCACCAAAGTACCTGAGCTATTGCCCGCCCCAGGATGCACAACCATACCAACAGGTTTATTCACTACCAAAATATCATCATCTTGATAAACGATATCTAAGTCAATATTTTGTGCTTCAATAAATAATTGTTCTTGTAAGGTCACATCCAAAGTCATCAACTCATTGCCATTGCTACGGGCTTTAGGTTTGACTTTTTGTCCATTTAACAATAATTCACCGTTAAGTAACCAATTTTTTAAACGTTCCCGAGAAAAATCCGACCACACTTTGGCTGCGATTTGGTCAAAGCGTTGTCCAAGATAGCTGTCATCAAGTTGCAATTTGCGTGAAATTTGCGTGGCTGTACGCTGCTCTTCTTCATCCAAATCTGGTTCGGTAGCATTCACATCATTCAATTCTGCCAAATTGTCAAGATTTGTGTCTCGTTCAAAGTGAGAAAGTGCTTGGTTTTGCAAAAAATTTTGGCTCATATTGCTCATCTACTTACATTTCAATAAAAATGCACTGCTTAAAATGCATAAATTCATGCTATAGTGTAGCACTAAATTATGCCATCGACAGTTTTTATTAGACTTTATACTGGAGTTGTTATGTCGTTAAACCGTTCAAAAATTTTAATGCTTTCTACATCTGTTGTTTTGGCATCCACCATCACAGGTTGTAGCATTTTTTCTAAAAAACAAGCAGAAGACAAAGGACCACAGGCGAACGAAGAAGTATATTATCAACGTGCCATGACTGCTTTGGACAAAAGACAATTTGACCAAGCCGAAAAACAACTCAAAGCCATTGATAGCTACTACCCAACTAGCCAATTTATTCAGCAAGTGCAATTGGATTTGATGTACACCTATTTCCAAGCCAAAAAGTACCCTGAAGCCATTGCCCAAGTGGAACGCTTTTTGACGCAATATCCAAGCCATCCACAAGCGGATTATGCCTATTATGTGCGTGGTGTTGCCAATATGGAACAAAATTATGATGGTATCATTCGCTATACATCATTACGTCAAGCCCATCGTGATAACAATTATTTAAAATTGGCTTATCAAAACTTTGCCGATTTTTTACGTCGTTATCCAAATAGCAAATTTACCGTTGATGTGGCACAGCGTATGCAGTTTATTGGCAATGAATTGGCAGAAAGCGAAATGAATATTGCACGCTTTAATATTGAGCGTAAGGCATGGGTCGCCGCATTACAACGTGCCCGTTGGGTGATTGAATATTATCCAGAGACAGTACAAATTCCTGAAGCGTTGGCAACCACAGTGTATGCTTATCAGCAATTGGGCGACACGCAAAGTGCGGAACAATATCGCCAAATTATCAAATTAAACTATCCGCATTTGCTTAAATCTAATGGCGATGTAAATCTCAATGCAGCACGTCATAAAGGTAGTTTATTGAATCGTTTAAGCCTAGGTACTTTGGGTCGCTCTTCAACTCAAAACGTCAATAAAGAACACACCATGCCTACAGCAAACAATCATGCAAGCGAAGCAAAACCAAGCTTGCTGAATCGTTTGAGCTTTGGTTTATTGGGTAAATAAAACCATATTTACTCTTAATTCATTGAATTTTAAACTATAAATAAAGATCGTATTTGATACGGTCTTTATTCTTTTTGAATGAGCTGGCATTTTTCTTATGATTCCTCAACATACCATAGATCAAATCTTAGACCGTGTGGATCTGGTGGAAATCATCGGACAACGTGTCAAACTCAAAAAGTCAGGACGCACCTACTCTGGCTGCTGTCCATTTCACCAAGAAAAAAGTCCGTCTTTCCACGTTTATCGAGATAAAGGCTATTATCACTGTTTTGGTTGCCAAGCGAATGGTAATGCCATCAAGTTTTTGATGAATATTGATAATCGTAGTTTTATTGATGTGATGCAAGACTTGGCACAGCAGGCAGGTGTTGAACTGCCAAAAGATGACAAGCTAAACCCAAAAACCACTTATAAACGCCAAGCGGTCAATGCTACGCAAAATACCAGTACCGAACACAACACAACAACGGTAACAACATCAGCACCAACGACAAATGCAGCACAGCATGCACCTTTAGACAGTTCTGTACCACACCAAACGGCAGATTTGAGTGCTGGATTTGATGATGGTTATTTTAATGCCATTGATGCAAATAATGATTTTGATTTTGCCAATACTTTACCTTTTGAAGACAGTTTTCATCAGCATTCTCAAAGTGAACACGCTTTTTTTGACCCTCGCTTTGAACAAGCATTTGAAGCAATCGATTTTCAATCCAATTTAGGTGAAGATGTTAGTCTATATGATTTATTGGAAAATGTAGCAACATTTTATCAACAGCAACTGAGCAAAGCAGTACACGCACAAAACTATTTTAGCAATCGTAAATTATCCGAAAAAACCATTCAAGATTGGCGTTTGGGTTATGCACCAACAGATTGGCAACATTTAGAAAAAGTCTTTCCGCAAGATATTCAAGGCCTAAAATTACTTGGTTTGATCCGTGAAAATGAGCCAGGCAAAAGCTTTAATCTGTTGCGTGACCGAGTCATTTTCCCAATTCGTGATCGTAAAGGACGTGTGGTTGGTTTTGGTGGACGTGCCTTAAATGATGACATCAAGCCCAAATATATCAACTCGCCTGATTCAGAAGTGTTTCACAAAAATCAGCTCTTGTTTGGACTATACGAAGGACGTCAACAAAAAGCCAATGATTGGTTGATGGTCGAAGGTTATATGGATGTGATTGCTTTACATCAAGCTGGCATTTGCGGTGCTGTGGCAACACTTGGGACAGCCAGTAATGCTGAGCATCTTAACCAACTTTTTAAACAAAATTCAAAACTTACCCTTGCGTTTGACGGTGATAAAGCAGGTCAAAATGCCGCTTGGCGAACGTTAGAAATTGCTTTACCATTGTTGAATGATGGTCGAGAGTTACGCTTTTTTATCTTGCCTGATCAGCATGATCCAGATTCTTTGATTCAACAAATTGGCTTAGAAAAATTTCAAAATTTATTACAACAAGCCCCATTATTATCCGACTTTCTATTTGCCCAATTGTCAAAAAAATATCAAGTCAATACGCCAGAAGGCAAAGGTATGCTCATGGCTGAGTTAAATCAACTCACGCAAAATTTACCAAAGGGCAATTATAAATACTTACTTTCGCAAAGCTTCCGAGATCGTTTGGGTTTTGGTAAAAAACAAAAATCGCAAACCAATCAAGACCAAGATTTGCAGTTTTCACGCTTGGATAAAGTGCAAGTCATGTTGGCATTGGTACTCACCTACCCGATTTTATTACCGCATTTTCAACCCTTAAAATCACTCTTTCCTGCCAATAGTTTAGAGTTAGCGGTATTTAATTGTTTGGAAAAGATTTATCCAGATTTGCCAGCAGAATTGGAACAAAGTCGTTTTTTTGCCTTGGGTGCGTGTTATCAATTGCATGAACAACTGTTACCACTACTGGATAACATTGGCTTAGAAGAATTGGATCTTGACCAACCTGAGAATATCGAACAACATGCTCAAGCCTTGGTCACGGCACTCAAATATGATTATTTACAACAAAAAATGAAACAGCCAAACTCTATTCAAGAATCAAAACGCTTGTTGCAAGAACTGCATCAAATCCGCCAACAGCTGAATCGTACAGTTATTCAAAGTTAAAATCTTGGATAAAATTTTTAACCTTGAGTTTTAACTTTATGCTTTATTTATGCTTATTTTTACGACGATGTGTTTGAATGTGTTGCACTTTTTGATTGAGCCATTCTGCATAACTGCTGTCATCATCAATCGCTGCTTCACGCATGAGCTTTGATGGTAGATGCAACATTTTATTGCTCAATCGATAGGACATTTGTTCCAATACCTGTTTGGCATCTTGCCCTTGTGCCAATTGTTGCAATGCCCATGCCAGTTCTTGCTGACGTTGTTGTTCCGCATCATCACGATAAGCTTGAATTTTTTCGCCTGCGTGGTGTACTTTTTGTCGTTGTGCAAATTGTGCCGCAAGTTGTGCCACCATCACTTCTGCATCCACTGCTGCTTGACGACGTTGTGACAGATTTTCATCAATTACCGTCTGTAAGTCATCAATACCATATAAATAAACCCCTTCCAACTCTTCCACTTGAGCATCAATATCGCGTGGTACAGCCAAATCCACCATCAGCATTGGTTGATATTTTCTTTGTTTTAAAGCTGATTTTACCTGATGAAATTCAATAACTTGATGCAAACTACCTGTGCAGCTCGACACCACATCAGCACGATGTAAATGTTGTGCAATATCCGTAAAATCAACTACTTCTACTTGAGTTCTTATACCTACTTCTTTGGCAAGCAATTCCGCACGCTCACGAGTACGATTACAGATAATCATTTTCGCCACGCCCATTTCTGCCAAATGCTTTGCCACCAAAGTATTCATCTCGCCTGTCGCAACGATCATCACCGTAAGCTGTGACACATGGCTAAACACTTGACCTGCGAGCTGTGCCACCGCATAACCCATAGATACCGCATGTTCACCTACTGCCGTTTCGGTACGCACGCGTTTTGCAGCATAAAAAGCATATTCAAATAACCGATGCAATCCTGATGATGTCATCTGATGTTGATTTGCCAAGCTGACAGCAGTTTTGATTTGTCCCAAAATCTGTGGCTCACCAAGCATGAGCGAATCTAGACCACTGGCAACACGAATCAAGTGGGTCATGGCATCTAAGTCATGATAACGATAAATATGCCGTGTTAAAGTCTCTACATCAATTTGATTCACGTCGGCTAGCCATTGCAATACCACATCGCAATGTTCAGTCAGTGCATAAATCTCAGTACGATTACAGGTCGATAGCACCACCAAATCATTTAAATATGTCGTATGTCGTAATTTTTGGAATAGCTCAGCCAATCGCTCTGGATTGAAAGCGATTTTTTCACGCATCTCAACCGATGCTGTGTGATGGTTAACACCTAAAGCCAAAAAAGTCATAACACTTTAACATAAAAAAAGGGTAAGATAGGACGGCACATCAATGCTTAGACCACTATGAAATTGACTAAATTTATCCCGTGGCAACTGTCATTCGGACGTATCGCAACAGTTCCGCTGTATTCTAGCATATTCCTTAGCTTAGGAAGTATGGCTTATTCATCGCAAATTTCGGCAAACATGATTGAATTTGCCAAAATTGACACAAATTTTGCACAAAACGTTCCGAGTAAAGTCCTTCGTTATAAAGATCGTTTTCTTCATCAACGCCACTTTTCGCTTAAACTTGCACAAAAATTACTAAAACAACCTACTTTTAAAGCCAAACAGAAAAATACCACAACACAGCGTCAGGGTAATTTAAACAGACATGGTACGCTTGTAAAGCATCATCTTAGACAAAGTCCGTCACAAAAAGCGTTGATTTTGGCACAGTTAAATAATCAAAAAACGACTGATAACCTTGCTGCACAAAGTCTCAGTCAGCAATCACAGACGATGATTTTTGATCCAAATCTTTTGACAGAACAATTTACCATACATTTGCTCAGTGAAGATAATGCCCCAAATCAGACACGTGTTTTAGATACTTCTGGGGCATTACTACCGACTTTCGCTGCAGAATTTGCACTTGCACAAGGTAACATTCCAGAAGCACTGCGTACTTATCAAAGCGTTGTGGAACAATATAATTTACCTGATTTAAACGAACGTGCCTTAAAAACAGCACTCGAATATAGCGATATTGACAGTGCATTAAATATTTCCAAACGTTGGGTAGAAGGCTACCCTGACGATGTGCCTGCCATGTTTTATCTTGCACATTTGAGTCTAAAAGCAGGTGAATATAAGACTGCCATCAAGACCTTAGAACAGATTTTGACTTTGGACGAAAATGCAGATTTGGAAGGGATTTTGGCGGGAATTTATCCCGATTCTGATGAAGAGCGTAAAGCCCTATTTGATGCTCTCAAACAAATTAATAAAAAAGATAATCCATCCGTGTTGGTGATGTTAGCAGGTTTGGAAGCACAAAATGGTGAATACGATAGTGCCTTGCGTAAAGTCGACAGTGCTTTGCGTCAGCGTCCGCACGTGAGTAGCTTTGTGATTTTAAAAGCAAATCTATATTTTGCATCAAATCGTCCTGACTTGGCACTGGCTTGGTTAGATAAAAGCACACCTTATCAAAAGACACCTGATGTTGGCTTATATGAAGTGCAATATTTAGTCAAAAACAACCAGCATAAAACTGCACTTGCCAAATTACAAAAAATGCTCAAATCATGGCCTGAAAATGAACGTTTGCTATTTTTGGCAGGCGTAACCAGTATTGATTTAAAACAAGCGAAATCGGCAGAAAACTACCTGAGTAAGCTCACTACCTCTGGACGCTATCAAGACGATGCCAATTATTATTTAGGTATCAATGCTGAGCGTTTAAAGGAATATGACAAAGCGATTGAATACTACCTAGCTGCTGATGGCAACCTTTATACAGCTTCGCGTAAAAATCTCGCAAAACTATATTTGGCACAAGATCGTAGTGGTGAAATGATACGTTTATTGACGCAAGAGCGTGTAAGTCACCCACATCAAGCCAGTTTCTTATATCAATTGCAAGTGCAGCTTTTAAAGCAAAATGGTCAAGGTGATATTGCCAACCAATTACTCGATGAAGCCATTCAGCAAATGCCTGAAAATACTGAATTGATTTATGAACAAGTCTTGTTATTAGACCCTTTACATGACAAGGAAAAATTAAAACAACGTTTAGATACACTATTGGTGATTGAACCTGACAACCCTGTGTTTTTAAATGCTTATGCATACACTTTAGCACGCCAAAATCGTCAATGGGCTGATGCAAAACGTTATGCGGAACAAGCTTTGAGCATTGCACCTGATCAAGCTTCTATTTTAGACACTTTAGGTTATATCGCATTTTTACAAAATGACTATGCAGCTGCAGTAGATTATTTGGCTCAAGCGTTCCAAAATTCGCATAGCGTAAGCATCGGTGTACGTTATGCACATGCGTTGTACATGCACGGCGAACATGACAAGTTTGATAAAGTCTTGGATGAACTAATACAAAATTATCCTTTAGATAAAGATGTTCAGCAGTTACAGCTTTTGAGTCGTAATCCAAAACATCATGATCTTTTACAAAATTTTAATGGTTCAATTGATCAACACAGCGAGTAGTTTTATGTCTGTTTTAAATTTTCTCCCTTCAACGCCTATTTCAAATTTATTACCTCTTCGTAAACGATATCTTACACACACACTTGCTGTATTGACGAGCAGCGTATTACTGGTTGCATGTCAAAGTACACCAAAAATGCCAAAAATTAACGCTGTAACACCGCCTACCAGTGTGAATGACAGCAGTAATATCAATGCGAATACTACCACACCGTCTACTACGCCAACCACCACTCCCCCTGAAGTACAACAGTTTCAAATCAGCGGAAAAATCGGCGTCCGTACACCACAACAAGGCGTCCGTACACCACAACAAACAGGCTCAGCATTCTATGCGTGGAATCAGTTGGGCGAACAGTTCGCCATTGAGATTACAGGTGCATTAGGCATTGGGCAGACCAGTATTCAAGGGCAAACTGGACAAGTCAGCCTAACCAATAGTAAAACAGGCACCATTTATGCTGACACACCCGAAGAGTTATTACAAAAAGCCACAGGTTGGCAAGCACCGATTAGCCAGTTACGTTGGTGGATTGATGGCAAAACAGCGACAGCTGATGCAGTAAAAACCTTAGACACGCAAGGGCGTTTGCAACAGGTTAAAGAGTTTGGTTGGACGGCAGATTTTAGTTATGATGGCGAGCAAAAATTGCCAAATCGTCTAATCATTATTGATGATGCACAGCAAAACCGTATCATCCTCACTATCCAAACACGTCAATAAATCGAATACGATTTTAATTTTTGCAAACTATTTTGAAAATACTTTGGAATATCACATGAACGCTATTGAAGTCCAATCACCAGCTAAGCTTAATCTGTTTTTACATATCACAGGGCGTTTGGACAATGGCTATCATGAATTGCAAAGTATTTTTGATATTATCGATTTACATGACAAAATGCGTTTTGAGCTCAACCATGACGCACAGATTAGCTTACTCGGTGCAGAAAATATTGCCACTTTACAGGACAATCTGATTTATAAAGCGGCTCAGATGCTTTTTCCTTTTCGTACTGACTGCTCTTGGGGTTGTAAGATCGGTATCGAAAAAAATATTCCGATGGGGGCAGGGCTTGGCGGTGGTTCATCCAATGCAACAACCACCTTAATGGTATTAAATCGGCTTTGGCAATGTGGTTTAACACAACAGCAATTATTAGATATGGCGGTCAAGCTTGGTGCTGATGTGCCTATTTTTATTCATGGGCAAATGGCTTGGGTAGAAGGTATAGGTGAAAAAATTAGCCCAATTGATATAACAAAACTTGATGCAACCGAAAATCATACTTTAAGCAAAGGCAAACAAGGCTACATTATACTCAAACCACATTGTCACATTAGCACCCAAGCTTTATTCCAACATTCAGAGTTAAAGCGTGACTATCCTCGTTTTAATTTGCAAGACTATATCGATACACCACAACAATTTGAAAATTGTTTTGAAAAATTAGTGCTTAAACAATATCCCGAAGTACAACAAGCTTTCGATTATTTACAGCAATATGCCGAAACTCAATCGAATGTTAAACTGACTGGTACGGGGTCTTGTGTTTTTTTAATGCTTAATGACCGTCACAGCCAGCAAGATATTGAAAATATTCTAGCTCATGCACCATGTCAAGCCTACCACACAACACGAATTTTACAGTCACAAGTATTGGAAAAAATCACCCAAATCACAATAAAATGAGCATTTTGTGTATATTTTGATAATAAAAACACTCACTTGCACAATAAAAAAGCAAAAGATAAAAACAGTGTTTGACAAAAGCATTTTTTAGTATTAAATTACGCAACCTATATAGGGGCGTCGCCAAGTGGTAAGGCAGCGGGTTTTGATCCCGCCATCCGTTGGTTCGAATCCAGCCGCCCCTGCCAT